>JBMOFU010000010.1:0-27935 GCA_049318725.1 Phototrophicaceae bacterium
TGCGCTTGCAGATATAAACTCGAGTACTATTCAACAACTAACGGAAGGAACAATCATTAGAGACTGGTCTGCCGACAATAACCGAATCTTGTTTCAGCGAGCTGGTGACATTTGGGAGTACATTATCAGTGAAAATCGGCAAATCAATTTGACAGCACACGCCTCTGTTGACTTTGGAGCACAGTGGTCACCTGATGAAGAATATATTTCTTTCATCTCCGAGCGAGATGGCAACCGTGAGTTATATCTGCTCAACATACAGGAGGGTAGCACACAAAGAATTACGACTACCGAGAATCTTGCTGAATCAACAGATGTTTATTGGTCACCTGATGGAAATTGGGTAGCATTTCGTCAGTGGGCTATTAATCCTATACCGGGTATAACCCTTTATAATCTTCAAACAATGGCCTTCTACGATATTCATATCAGTGGGTGGGGAAATAATTGGCGTTGGGTGCCTAATAGTCAAGGCTTGGTGACAATCGTAAATGATGTAAGTGCAGGTTTTCCCTATCAATATGGCTTGTATACCTTGCAAATAAGCTGTGTATATGCTGAGAACGGTTGTGTTGCCGATGACCTCATAAGGGTGAAAGGGATACCAACTCTAAATGATCTTGTCCTTGACATTGTTCCATCTCCTGTTGTTGAAACCAATATCAAACCAAGAGGTTAACAATGTATGTTAGTGAAGCACATTATAATCTACTGAAATACTACCACTTAGATAGGCTAGTCGCTGGATTGTGGTCAAACTTATATGATGACCAAGATAAAATCATTGATGGTTTTAATATAATATCTTACTGGGTCGCGAATATATATGTTGATCCTATAAACGATACACAAATAATTCTATCCGTCATAAGGACTAGCAAAAAATACATTTGTGGGTTATTTATGTTGCCTTCGCAACGTCCTGATGAATTCCAATATGCGATAGTTCATATTGATCTTGAAACGAAGTTCGATCTCGTTTCAGAATCACTCCATCAGGTAGATATTTTCCCAGAAGTGTTTTCTATCTTATCCACACCCCTTCCTGCAATTCCTAATTTTCACTTCGAAATTCAATTTGGGACAACGGCAAGTCACGGCGAATTTTATTTCGCGCATAACTGGCTTCAAAAAGAGAATTACGATAGGGTTTGGCAGTCACTGGTAAAAACAATGCAGTATGTCAATGAACTACACCATAATAAGCCACTAAGAACCTACATTTTTAACAAACTCATCAAAACTCAGTATCCATGATGGTACAAAACAGGGGAACCTGTCAGTTCCCCCCGCACAACATCTCATATTTGGAAGGGCGCATCACACGGCGCGCCCCTTGTTTTGATCTATTCTAGCGGTTGTCCCAAGCGCACGTACAAGATTTGGCTTTGCACACTAAGATCAATTGTCCCCCCGCCACTTGGATGTTCCATTGGGTGGTCATTTGTTATCCCTTCTGATTTTCAAAAAGCATGAAATCACTTCGAAACCTACATGTAGACCTGAGTCGTACCCAGTTAGGATTTAGGACTATTGTCTTTTGCATTGATGTTAAATCGAACATAACAAGGTTCATGACAGTATCTACTTGTTCTTGGGAATTGGGATCTATCATTGTGTATTGTCTTTTTTTCGGTTCGAACCAAGATTGTTCATTTGCTGGAAGAAATTCCCAGTAAACAAGTCTCTGATTATCGATAAAAGATACGGTGGATAAATCACTAATTTGCCCCAAGTAAACCTCTGTGTTTGTATTTAAATCGAGGGCAAATAATTCGTGCAAAGCGATGGGATGAGATCCTTCAGATTTTGAACTGTAAATTAATACTCCCGATTCATTCGACCACGCTTTAATGTCGTAATTGGTGATTTCAAAATCTGGAGGCAATGCTAAAACGCGCTCACTCTCCGAGAAGATAGGAGATGCTGGATTAAGTTCATAGAGAAACCCATCATGATTTACGCCAACCAGAACGTCATCTGAGGCTGACCAAATCAGGTCACTCCATTCACTGGACGACAAAGTTCTTGGATTAGAAAGGTCTGTTTCCATGATCAAGTAGTCACTACCCTCATATGACAGAATCACATATTTATTATCAATGGAGGGGACACTAAACCAATCATCTTGAAAAGGGTGCATGTCAGAAAAAAACGCGCTTACCTCAGATGGCGCTGCCAACAGTTCTCCATTAGACAAAATCGTTGTCTGGTTTACTAAAAGGTAGCGATCACCATTTTGACCTAGCCAATAGGGAGGAACCCTTGTTTTTCCAAAAGTAAGTTCATCATATATTAATTCAAAAACATCGGGATTTGTATTATTTAAGATATCTAACCAACTGAACCAAACCATCTCGTGTTCGCTGCGCTTCCTGTTACGAATGAGTAGATAATCCGCAGATACCCATGGACCTGTTATTATCTGTGTTTCTGAATGGATCACGTATACTTTGGGGTTTAAAACCCCAGAATTGACAGGGATTGCTACAATTTGGTCACGGTAAGGGTCGTTATATATCGGACTACCATAGCCCATACAGCGTCCTATTATCCAATATGGAGACTGGTCCCATTTTGGTTTTTCAAATCTGACACGAAACAATGGCAGGGCATAGATATGCACAAACGCGGATAATATCACTAATAGTATAACTAGACCTATAACTTTTCTCATGATTGTTTTCCTACTTGTAAAACACGATTTAGGAGTGCAAAAGCCTCTGAGTACCTGTTGTCGAAGCGGTTTCGATAATCATCTGCGTTTCCTGCTGCGTCGGCGTCCGCTAGCCCAGATTCATATGACACTCCCCCATCCGATTGAATTCCACCTCTTTGCCAACTAACGATATTTTCTGGTGTTAAAGGTTAAAAGTAACCAGACTTGGCTTCTCCGGTAGTTTTATGAACAGATACATACGTAAAGGACGGGTCAACTAATACGCCATCACTAGTTTCCCACCAATAGGTAAGATACCAAGTATCTGAAAGGTCATTAATCTGTTTTAACGTATAAACATATTGAGTCGGTTTGCTAGTTTTAATCTTCCCTGACTTCATCATTTCGTCAAGTTTTTCCATGCGTAATCGTTCATGATTTATTAAGAAGGCGTCTGCAATTTCGATGGCTTGATCCTGTGTAATGCTCAGTGAACTCATGATTTACGCTTTCGATGTTTGAAACACACATCAATTTTAGGGCTTTGAATCATTTTGGGTAGATAAATCTGAGGTATTGTTTGTTGGCGAATCTATCAATGCCATGCCCCTTACCCATCTACAAAATCACCGAAGCATAGAATCTAAAGTCTTGCGTGCCGTCAAGGGACGAATTGCGTTCTCTATTCAACGGGACATGTGATGGTACAAAACAGGGGAACCTGTTAGTTCCCCCCTACAACATACCACCTCATATTTGGAAGGGCGCACCGCACGGCGCGCCCATTGCGTTGATCTATTCTAGCGGTTGTGCCAAGCGCACGTACAAGATTTGGCTTTGCACGCCGTTGTTCATGACGTTACCTTCGGCGTCGAAATCGCCAAGCGCGAAGTCGTTGTCGTTGATGATGGCCAGCGTTTGGCTGTCTACCATCGCCAAGCCTTCGATTTTGTCTGGCGTGCCTTCCAACGTGTCAAGGTCAATCACCAGCGTCTTTGCCAGCGGCGTCACATCGGTGGCGCTCAAGTCGTTGTTGGCCTCAAGGCTTGGGGCAGTCGCAGCGTCATCCCATGCAGTGCCGAGGATGTTCGTGGCGCTGGTCAGGTCTACCGCGTATAACTTAGCAACGGCGTCGGTACGCTCTAGGACGATCAGCGTGTTCTCGTTGACGTACAGCAGGCCAGAAAGTTTCATTTCCCCCGGGGTGTCTTCCCCGTCAAATTCGATTGACGGTTGGAACTGATAGACGTACTCCCCTACAACAGTCTCGCTGGCAATGTCAAAGGCGATGATGCGCGCATTGACCGAAGCATCGCCAGTGTCTGCGTCTGGGTTGCGGAGCGGGCTTTGCACCGCGGCATAGAGTGTGCTGCCGTCGCTGCTGAGGGCTAAGGCTTCAAAGCCGCGATTCCCGCGACGGGTGGCAAGGATCGCAGGGAGGTTCGCCACCACTTCATAGCTGGTGCTGTCGTAGGCCAAGCCTTCTGGAACGAAGCGCTTGAGGATCACCCCTTCTGGGCTAATCACGGCGATGGACGGCGAATATTCTTCCGAAATCCAGAAGTTGCCGTCTGCGGTGCGGACGAGACCTTCAGTATCAAGGCCGTCTTGGTTGTAGGTCAATTCTTCCATCGCGGTGTAATCCCACGGCTTTTCGTCGTGGCCGTCAATGTTGCTCAGGCCAGTGGCACGGACGCCTTCAGCGGCCATGACTGGGATCACCTGCAAAATGTTGATCGCTTCACCTTCAACCTGCACCTGAAGGATGAGCGGGGTAAAGTCTGGGATTGGGAAGGTGCGGCGGTTGCGGTCTTCTACACTGATTAAACCGTTGGGGCCACGATCTGTAATGACCCAGAACACGCCTTCTTCATCGTCGGCGCTGCGCCACATATCACTGCCGATGCCGCCCAACAGAATCGTGCGGTCATTTTCAACGTCTAAAAGTTCACTGATGCGAACATCCCCAAGCGTATAGGTGGCGACAATTTCGCCAGCCATCTCTTGCGCGCGGATCGCCATCACCACAATGCCCAATACCAACACCATCACAAAACGCTTTGCCATCTGCATCTTTAGTAACGCTCCTTGAATGAAACCAGTGACAGCCTTTCATTGTCCCCCCGTTACATGAAAAAACAGCACAGCGGCATTAACCTTACGTCAAGCGAGCGTGAACAAACCCCCGCAAACGGTTGGAACTTCCCGCAGTGCGCTACATCATCTATCATTGGGCATACAGTCCCTAGCTCAAAAAGGACACACCCATGCTGGAAGCCATAACCCAAATCAGCCCCGCCGCCTTTGATGAATGGGCAATACTCCCAGAAAACCGAGACAAGCGCCTTGAACTGATTCACGGGGAGGTTTTTGAATTGCCAAGCAACGCCTTTTCCTCAGAGATTGCCGCTCAAATCAGCTTCCTCATCAAATGGTTTCTCAAGGAAAACAAAATTAAGGGGCATGTTACGGGGGAAGCAGCGGGTTTTCGAGTGGGGAATGACCGCTACGCGCCCGATGTCGCCTATCTTTCTGCAACGCGCCAAGCCGAACTTGACCGTGTTGGCTATAACCGCACCGCCCCTGAACTGGTCGTTGAGGTGATTTCATCCGATAGCCCGCAGGAACTCCATGCGCTGCGCGTGAAGATCAGCAACTATCTAGCGCTGGATTGTGTCGTCTGGATCGTGAATCCGGTCATCAAACAGGTAGAAGTTCACATCCCTAACCAAGCGGTGATCGTGTATAACGAAAACGATACCATTCATGGGGAACCTGCCCTGCCGGGGTTGAGTATCTTAGTATCGCAAATCTTTGATGTCTACAATCTTTAACCTTTAGGAACCAGCCCGCTACTGTGGGGCGTCCTGCCAGCCCGAAAGCCTGAACCGATGCCGACCCAAGACTGGCTCAACCAGCAAGCCCAACTCACCCTACAACGCCTCTTACCGCGCCTAGAAGCGCAAATCCGCAACAAAAAGCAGCGTGCCATCTTTCACCGCCGCCTTGTGGAACAGTTCCCGCGCCTATTCTCGCTACTGTATGGGCTGTACGGCGAGCGCTACGACTTCTTCTATCACCTTGAACAAACGTTATTGACCGCTGCCGAATACTTCACCGCACGCCCCGCCGACCTCAGCGCGCTAGACGCCAAACGGGAGCGTGACCGCGCATGGATTCAACATGAAACGATGGTGGCCGCCGTCGTCTATGTGGATTTGTTCGCCGGAGACTTTGCCAGCTTGCGCGGCAAAATCCCCTACTTCCAAGAACTGGGGATCACCTACCTGCACCTGATGCCGCTATTCCGTGCGCCGGAAGAAAACAGCGACGGCGGCTATGCCGTCAGCAGCTACCGAGACACCCACCCCGCGCTAGGGACGATTGACGAACTGCGCGCACTGGCCGCCGAATTCCGCACGGTGGGGATCAGCCTTAGCCTAGACTTCATCTTCAATCACACCTCAAATGAGCATGAATGGGCGTTGGCCGCCTGCAATGGCGATGAACGCTACAAAGCCTTCTACCGCATCTACCCCGACCGCACTATCCCTGACCAATATCAGGCCACCCTGCGGGAAATCTTCCCAGAGCAAGCGCCCGGTAGCTTTACATGGGTCGAAGCCGTCAACGGCTGGGTCTGGACGACGTTTTACCCCTTCCAGTGGGATTTGAACTACGAAAATCCCGAAGTTCTCACGGCGATGATGGGCGAAATGCTGGCGTTAGCAAACGTCGGCGTAGAGATTTTGCGCCTCGATGCTGTGGCGTTCGTCTGGAAGCAACTGGGCACGACCTCAGAAAATTTACCGCAAGCCCACGACATCATCCGTGCCTTGAACGCGCTGGCGCAGATCGTCGCACCTTCGATGCTGTTCTTGAGTGAGGCCATCGTCCACCCCGATGATGTAGTGAGTTATGTAGATTGGGAAGAATGCCCCATCTCTTACAACCCGACGCTGATGGCGATGATCTGGGACGCGCTTGCCACCCGCCGCGCCGATGTGATGACCTACGCCATGCAACACCGCTTTGACCTGCCGCAGAATTGCGTCTGGCTGAACTACCTGCGCGTGCATGACGACATTGGCTGGAGCTTTGCCGACGAAGACGCCGCCCGCTTCAACATCAACGGCTATGACCACCGCCGCTTCTTGAACCGCTTCTATACCGGCGCGTTTGAGGGCAGCTTTGCAATGGGGGAAGGCTTCAACTACAACCCCGTCAACCAAGATATGCGGATCGTCGGCACGTTGGCCTCACTCGCCGGACTAGAACAGGCCATCACGCAGGGTGATAAAACCCTCTTGCGGCTTGCCATCGAACGGATTTTGATGGCCTACAGCGTCATCCTCAGCATTGGCGGCATTCCGTTGATTTATCAGGGCGACGAGATTGCCACGTTGAACGACCAAAGCTACAAACTCGACCCCAAAAAGGCCGCCGATAGCCGCTGGATTCACCGCGCCGCCTTCGATTGGCAACGCGCCGCCCAACGCCACGACCCGACGACCCCACAGGGCGAAATCTACACACGCCTGCTGCACATGATCCACACCCGCAAAGCCACCCCCACGCTCGGCGCAAGCGCAACCCGCTTCTTTGAGAGCGGTTCGCCCCATGTCCTTAGTTATGTGCGTGACGGATCATTGATATGCTTACACAACTTCAGCGAACACCCCATCACCGTGCCGCGCACTATGCTGGTTGCCCATGCGCCCATCCCTGCCACGCCGTATAACTTGGCAAAATCCGCGCCCGTTGCGCTGGAAGATGCCCTCACGCTCCAGCCCTATGATTACGTTTGGCTTGGGGCTACCCCGTAAACATCCTGATGCTGTAGGGGCGCAACATGCTGCGCCCCTACAAACGATAACGATGCTGTAGGGGCGCATATAGTACAACCCTCCGCAATAGCCACACACACCTGTAAAAACCTAATTAACCTACCCTAAAACTTCCCAAAATTTGTAGCGGCCTGAAATGCAGTATGTTATACTCTTGCTGTAAAACAGGGGCAATTACAGAACCTTGCCGTGCATAGCCACGCGGCTGTATGACAAGCTATACGCGCAAGTTCAAAGATGCCCTGATGCATATTTCGTTTGGTTTTACAGCACCCCAAAAGGAGAATTTGCATGACTGATATTCACAAGCACATGAATTCCATTCACGGCGCACTATTTATGGTACTCCCTCTCAAAGACGGCAAGGGCGAAGCAGAATTGACCGCCTTCATGAAGGACAAAGTTCCCGCCTGCTTCGAGGCATTCAAATCGGTGGGTACGATGCAGTTCTTCCGTGTATTCATGACCGACAAACCCGGCCAAGCCGTCATCGCGGCGGACTTTGACGGCACGATTGACCAATTCTGTGCAGACTACGGTAAAGCCGTTGGCAGCAGCTTCTTTGCCCCATTGTTTGAAGAATTCCTTGCAGAAGTCCCCCCCCTCCCCATTGAAGACAACATCGCAGCCTTTACCGAATTCGTCAAAAAGCACGATGCCGGGTATGCCTACAACTACAGCGAATTCCACTCGCTGACGGTCAAAGACCTTTATGAGAAGTTCGGCAACCCGTACTAAAACTATTAGTAAACCCCCTAGCATGTAGGTTAGATGGCGATGCGTCAACTTAAAGATACTTTTCTTGAACTCGAAGACATTCAGGGCTTCATCCTGAATGGATATCACATGGAATCCTGCGACTACCTCATTTTGGAAGTCAAAGACCCCAGTGCAGCGCGGCGCTTCTTAGGGAAGTTAGCCGACGGCGACATTTACCTCACCCCAGAGGTTACCAACGCCCTACATTGGTCAGAAAAACCCAACTTTTGTTTGAACATCGGCATCACAGCCGAAGGGATGAAAGCGCTAGGGATTTCTGAAGCATCGCTGGCAACCTTTGCGCCAGAGTTCCTAGAGGGGGCTGCGGCGCGGGCTGCGGCAATTTGTGATGTGGGAGAAATGGGGCCAGAACATTGGCAAGGGGGCTTAGGCTCTGGGCGCGATCATGTGGTGCTGCTGGTGCATGGCATCACCCCAGATTACGTCGCTGAGGAGGTCAACCGCATCCGTGAGCAGATGACTGCAGACAACGCCTTCACGGAAGTTCACTGCTTCCAAGCCCATACCCTCCCCGGCCCTAAGGGATTGGTACATTTCAACTTTATTGACGACATCGGCCAACCACGCTTTCACGGGGATCCGCTCCCTGACCCGCCCGACGGCGGTCAGTACGAAAATGAGGCATGGCACTTCTTGATGATTGAACAAGAAGGCTCTATTTACCATGTTCCGCAGCCAATGGAACTCGGCAAAAACGGGAGCTACATGGTCTTGCGAATCATGGAACAAGACTGTGACGCCTTTGAAGAAATGTTAGCGGCCAACGCCGACAAAATGGAACCCGAACTGCTGGCGGCCAAGATGGTCGGGCGCTGGCGCGACGGCACGCCATTGACGAAATCGCCACACGGGCCTACTGCCCCATCAGAAGAAATTCGCAACGACTTCATGCACATTGCTGAAGGCGACAAAAAAGGCATGGGATGCCCAATTGGTTCCCATACCCGCCGCTGTAACCCACGCGACCAAGTGGTACAGGGCGTTACCCACCTGCACCGTATGATCCGTCGTGGCATTCCCTACGGGCCACCGCATGACCCCAACAACCCGCGTGACGGGATCAAGCGCGGTTTGATCGGTGTCTTCATCGGCGCCAGCATCAAAAACCAGTTTGAATTTCTGGTCAACGAGTGGATGAACACCAGCACCTTCACCGGTGGGATTCCGCGTGACGAAGTAGACCCGATTGTTGGGGTGCAGGTGTCGCACAAGTACACCATTCCTATGCCCGATAACAGCAAACTGGTGATCGAAAACGTTCCCCAGTTGACCTATACACGCGGCACCACCTATTGCTTCTTGCCAAGCATGACGGCGTTACATTACATCGCCCATCTATAGGGCTAGGCAAACAGCACCAGAACGTTAGATGTACAGTCATACCACTCTTGACATATCCATTGCTTAAGGAGCTTTTCAACATGACAGACTTCCCACAAGCAGAACAGAATTACCTGAATATCGTCCTCCCTGTAAAGCCGGGCGTCCCCCCAGAGGCCGTGATTGCCTTCATCCAACAAGTACAGGATGCAGGCACACAGGCCATTTATGAAGTCGGTCTAGCCCATTACTTCCGTGTATTGGCCTTCGACAACTTCACCAAGTTTGGCGTTTTGGCTGTTCTGGACGGCACCGTAGAAAAGTACCTCACAGACTTCGCCTTCAAGACCGGCCAACTGTTCTTCGACCCACTGCTCACCACCGCGGTTGATGGTGAACTCCCCGCCACCCCTGTAGACGCCAACGTACAAGGCTTCTTGGACTACATGCTGGCGCGCCACCACAAGAGCATCGTCTTCTTTAGCGCCTTGCCAGACAAGAGCGTGCAAGACATCCGCTTCGAAATGGAATAAACGCATCACACAGGGGCGCAAAGGTTCGCGCCCCTTTTCTTGCTTTCCTTAATAGTCTTACGGACGAGGCAGGCCTCGTCCCTACAGATCATGGATTGTAGAGGCGACACCTGTGTCGCCCGTGAAACAGTGTGTAACAGCCATTAGCTAACGGTCTGCGTAAGCTGATTTAATAGGGCAAATCGGTAATTAACGGGATGTTCGCCCCAGTCGCCTGCACGGTGATCCCGGCACCGTCGGTGCTAGACGACGCTGAAAACGCAAATCCGCCCGTGAAGCCCTCCGTGCCAATCGTGTTGATGTTCATAATCCCACCTGCCCCCACGCTATAGCCGGGGACTTCTACCCCCACATTCGTGCCATCCATGATAATCGTCCCTGCCGATACGCCCTCTGGCAAGATGACGCTCACGCTGACGCCCTGTAGCGCGTTCGGGTCATCTAAACGTGGATGGTTAAACAGGCGGTTGGCATATGCTAAACGATATTCCCCATTATCATCACTAAGAATCGGCTCCCCGGGGGGCATGGTCTGCGTCAGCGCGCCCGTCACAGCCAGCGAATACGTGGGTTGCGGCAACTCGCTGAAGGCCATTTGTAGCTCTAGGGTTTGTCCCGCCGCATTTTGCCCGCTAAATTCCACAGTGCCAGAGATCGGGTTTACTGTGAAAATCGTCGCACGCCCCGACGCTGCCGTGACAAAATTCGGTTCGGCAGCGTCGGCAGTCATTAGCACCCCTACATAGGCGCTAGCGGTTTGCGCCTCATCCGTCACCAGATCATACCCACCCGCCGCTACCCCCGCAGGCAAACTGAGGATGAAGGTATAGCCGCTACTGGAGGCAAAATGGAAGGCACGCCCACCGCTAGAAAGTCGGCGGGCTAAGGCTACCCCTCGCACACTGCCTTCATACACACCCGAAAATGAGGCGGAATACTCTAAGGCCGTCGCATACGGTACAGGGGGCGGCGGGGGTAACGCCGCGGCTTGATTGGGCAACGGCAACGCGCCACAGCCCACTAAACAAAAGAAACATGCACAAAGAATTAGGTTTCGCATCCCATCATCACTCCTGATTAAGTTTGTACCCTCTCCTGTTGGATTATGGCGCAAGTCCAGCGTTTGCGCCATAAGCGCCTGCCCTAGCGCTTCGTCACGCCAGCCCGTGACATTTGAGACTGACTACAAAATCCATCCGCCGCCATACTAAAGTTAACTTCGATCAATAGGCCGTTATGGAGCCTGACCCCCACCGATGAAAATCTTAATCCTCTATGCCAGCAGTGAAGGCCAAAGCGCCAAGATCGCCCGTTACCTGCGGGACTATCTGCGGGAACACCGTCATGAAGCCGATATGGAATCCTTAGATGAGATTGCCCCAGAGGTTCACCTTGCCGATTACGACGGCATCATCTTGGGCGCATCTATCCACTTCGGCAAACATCAACAGGAAGCCGCATACTTCGTCAGCGTCTATAAGGGGTTGCTACAGCTAAAGCCAACCGGATTCTATTCGGTCAGCATGACCGCCAGCCACCTAGAGATTGAAGAACGCCGCCGCCTCGCCGAAGAATATGTTGCAGCATTTGCCGAAGAAACGGGTTGGTTCCCTACAGAGGTGGCATTATTTGCCGGCGCACTTCAGTATGACGACTATGATGCCGTCAAAAAGCGTGTGGTACGGTGGGTCGCCAGTGTGAACGAACTTGCCACCGACATGCAACACAACTACGAATATACCGACTGGGAAGAAGTCGAGCTATTCGCCCAACGTTACTTAACCCATTTTTCACAACAAGTTCAGTAAAGGGATAACCCTCATGATTTTTAGTAAAATTCTTGTTCCGCTAGACGGCTCACCCGTGAGTGAGCAGGCCATCCGCCATGCTGAATCTGCTTTGCCAGTTGGCGGTGAAATCACCTTGTTCAGTGTGGTCAGCTTGCCCGAATTTTACGCCACACTGGACGCCCCCTACCCGGTTATGATGGTGCCGCACAACACCACCGAACAGCTGGACGCCGAAATCAAGGGAACGCACGAATACCTCGAAACGCTGGCTGAAGCGCTGCGCCGCAAGGGGTTAACCGTGTATACAGAGGTGAAAGTCGGGGAGCCGATCACCCTGCTGCGCGAGATCGGCCACAAGTACGACGCGATTGTGATGTCTACACACGGGCGTAATGCGCTAGGCCGCCTGCTCTATGGCAGCGTCACCCGTGCCTTAATCAGCAACGCCCCCTGCCCGATCATCGTCATCCCTGCGGAAAAAACCCGTAACGTTGAAATCCATGAGCCGCAACCGACCATCGTATAGGCTAATAGGGGCGCGTTGACCATGCGCCCCTATTAGCCCATTGAATCCCTTCGCTAGGTGGCGTAGCATTGGGGCAACATCTAGGATGGAGTATTGCCCCTTGCCCAACCTTGAGCATCACATCGTCCAGCGCGCAGGCTGGCGCTGGCATGTCACCGCCAGCGGGAATGAAGCCCATCCCCCGCTATTGTTGCTCCATTGCTGGACGGGGAATTGGCGCGAGTGGGAACGCCTCATCCCCTACTTGACGCCCCATTACCGTGTTTTGGCGTTGGATCAGCTTGGCTTCGGCCAGAGTGACAAACCCACAGGCGATCATTACCGCATTCCTCAACAAGCCGAACGCGCCCATCACATCTTGCGGCACTTTGGCTATGAACGCGCTACACTGATCGGTCACAGTATGGGCGGCCAGACGGCGCTCACACTGGCGGCCTATCACCCTGAAAGTGTTGAAAAGCTGGTTGTCATTTCGCCGCCGATCACAGGCAAATTACACCCGCTATCACGGCTGGGGATGCCCTTTACCGCGCCCGCTCGCGCTGGCTGGACGTACCCCCAACGCACGTTAATCGAGATGGCGCAGGCCGTCCCCAGTGTGGGCGTACACTTTGGGCGCTTTTACTTCCCACGCCCAACCGAACAGGCCGAACAATCGCTGTATTGGATGAATCAACTTAACGCCGACGACCAAGCCCAGTCTTGTGGATGGGCGCTCTATGCCATCACGCATTGGGATGTCACGCCCCTGTTGGCGAAGGTCAGCGCGCCGCTGTTGGGCATTTGGGGGGATCAAGATTACTGCGTAGACGCCGACGAAAGCGCGATCATAGCTGCCCACGCCCCGAATGTGCGCCACATTTTACGGATTCCGCGCGTGGGTCACTTCCCGCTGGTTGAAGCATGGGACGAATCGCTCACGGCGATCATGCAGTTTCTGGTAGGGCAGGCTTCAGATAATCTGCTGACATCCCTTGAAACTCACTCCGAAGCATGAGCCAAAATCCCCCCTTAGGCGGATGTTTTAACGGGCTTGACCCGCTATAGTAAAGGGTAAACCGCTCTAAACGGCGCGTTTACCCCGACCCCTGTCATAGAAAGCCTGTGAACCATGACCAAGACCCTTGTTGCTATGTTTGATGACATTGCCGTTGCTCAACAAGTTGTTGAAGATTTAGTCAATGCGGACTTCCCGCGTGACACGATCAGCCTTGTGCGGAATGACCCGAATCATCACTACACCGCCGCCTTAGACCACAACCGTGTACAAAATGTGGATACCGATGTCGTGAGCGCGCTGGAAGGCGCAACTTTTGGCGCTGCTGTGGGCGTCTTGACCGGGATGTTGGTGGGTGCTGTGGCTTTGACTATTCCGGGGATTGGGATCGCCATTGTCGCAGGGCCAATCGTGGCCGGGCTTACCGGCGTGGTCGCAGGCGCAGTTACGGGCGGGATCATCGGCGCGTTGGTCAAGAGTGGTGTACCTGAAGATGAAGCCCACCACTATGCCGAAGGCATTCGGCGGGGGGCAACGCTCATTACCATTAAAACCACAGAGGTCAGGCGCGCTGAAGCCATCCTCAAGCGCGACGGTGCGGTTGACATTTATGAGCGCGCTAACACATGGCATCAAGACGGCTGGCAGGGCTTTGATGCCAACCGCGACACCGATAGCGATGCAGACCCAACGGACAATCAAAACAGTGAAGATGTCTTCCCGGTCACGTTTGGCGCGCCGCTTAACGCGAATGACATTCCCACTACCCCCCTCACTACGGATAGCCGCCCAGATGCCCCGCCCATACCCGTGACCGATGAAGATGTCACGCCAGAGATGTTAAAGCAATAGGGTTTTCCCACAGCAGGAACGCCCTTTTGGGCGTTCCTGCCCTATGAATTGGCCTATGCAGCCCCCTCATGCCGGGGCAAACGCATTCTAAATCTTTGAATTATTATTGAATAATTTACGTCTTTGTGGGGGACATGATGCATCATGCCCCTATTCACGTTTTTGGAGAACAGGATTGCCCCGGGCTTGGTTTGTGGATACATGCTTTCGCGGCATCCACAGGTATAATTGAGACATATCAATGAAAGCCTAGCCCGTATAAGGAATATTTTTCGATGACCAGCCATTTAGCCCACCGCGAATCGCCTGTTGGCAAGCGTGCATCCCTATTTGTCACCTGCATGGTAGATATGCTCTACCCGCAAACCGGGATGTCTGTGGTAGACGTATTAGAGCATGTCGGCGTAGAGGTAGACTTCCCGCCTACGCAGACCTGTTGCGGCCAACCCGCCTTCAACTCTGGCTATCATGAGCCTGCCCGCGACGTTGCCAAACAATTCTTGCGCGCCTTTGCCAACAGTGAGGTGATTGTCACGCCGTCTGGCTCGTGCGCGGCGATGGTACGCCACGAATACCCGGCGCTGTTTGCCGACGATCCCGAATGGCGGGAACAAGCCACCGCCGCCGCCGCCAAAACGTGGGAAATCACCGAATATCTAGTAGACGGGCTTGGGATTACCGACATCGGCGCCAAGCTCCCTGCGCCGCGCTCAATCGCCATTCACGACGCCTGTCACGGGTTGCGCGTGTTGGGCTTGGGCAAGGCCGGGCGGCAACTGCTAGACAACGTAGAAAATGCCGAAGTCCACGATTTGCCAGACTGCGACAAATGCTGCGGATTCGGCGGATTGTTCAGCGTGAAGATGCCGGGCGTCAGCGGGGCGATGTTAGAGCGCAAAATGCAATCTATTGTTGCCGACCGTGCAGAGGGTATTGTCACGGGCGATGTCAGTTGTATGACGCACATGAACGGCGGCCTGTCTAAACAAGGTGAGCCAAAGCGTGTGCAGCACATTATTGATGTGCTGGCCGCAGGGCTGCCAACAGACCGCAGCGAATAACCCCGTTGGGGTTTAATCCAGCGCCCCTACCCCCTCCCTAAATCCCTCCCCCTGCGGGAGAGGGACTTTTCACCCCCGTGGATTGCCCTTCTCCCTTTCTCCCGACGGGGGAAAGGGTCGGGGATAGGGGTAAAACCGACAATCACGATCCCCTTCGGAAAGATTAAAACCCTGTTTTTACAGGCATGGGGTGCAAACTATTGCGCCCCTACATAACCATTATTGCGGCGCGATTACCGGTTTACGCCAGCGTGTACAGCTTATAATACGCCCCCTGCTTGGCGATCAATTCCGCGTGGCTGCCCGCTTCGATAATTTCACCATGATCCATGACCACAATCTTGTCGGCGCTGGTGATCGTACTCAGGCGGTGAGCAATCACAAAGCTGGTGCGCCCATGCAATACCCTAGAAAGCGCGCCCTGAATCACTTTTTCGGTGGCGGTGTCTATGTTGGCCGTCGCTTCGTCCAAAATCAGAATGCGCGGGTCGGCCAGCAACGCCCGTGCATAGGCGATCAATTGCCGCTGCCCTACCGAAAGCAACGAGCCGCCCTCACGGACTTCTGTCGCATAGCCGTTTTCTAGCCGCAGGATGAAATCATGCGCGCCTACCGACTTCGCCGCTTCGATCACCTGCTCGTCGGTGGCATCCAGCCTGCCGTAACGGATGTTGTCCATTACGGTGCCGGTGAACAGGTGCGTCTCTTGCAGCACCACGCCCATTTGTGCGCGCAGGCTATTTTGTGTCACCCCGCGCACATCTATATCATCAATGGTTAGGCGGCCTTCGCTCACGTCGTAAAAGCGCATGACCAACTTCACCATAGTGGATTTTCCCGCGCCTGTATGCCCGACAAACGCCACCGTAGACCCCGCCGGAACATCAAGGTTGACCTGCTTTAGCACGGTTTCGCCGTCTTCATAGCGAAAGCTGACCTCCTCAAAGCGCACATGCCCTTGAATGGTTGGCATTTCGGTGGCGTTGGGCGCGTCTTGAATCTCGATTGGGGTGTCTAGCAGCGCAAATATCTTGTAGCCCGCCGCCATTGTCGCTTGGAACAAGTTGTAGCGTTGCGCCAGCATCCGCACGGGGAAGAAGAATTGATCCACGTACAGCATAAACGTTAGCAGGGTGAACACGTTCAGGTCGCTGTTAGGGCTAATCGCCAATGTGCCGCCCACGTAAATCAACGCGCCGATGGCTAACCCGCCCACCAGTTCAATGCTAGGGAAGAACAGCCCGCTAATCAAGGCAGACAACACGTTGGCCTCACGCAGGTCTAGGCTGAACGTCTCTTTGAAGCGCTGATGGTTGTAGTTCTGGCGGTCAAAGGCTTGGGTGACGCGGGCGCCGTTGAACGACTCAGACAGTTCAGCGTTTAGGCGTGCGTTGGTTTCGCTCACGCGCAAGTATGCCCGCCGCGCATGAACGCGCCACAGGTTAGCGATCCCCATCAAGACGACCAGCACCACCAGCGCCACGCCCGTCAACGGCAAGTTGATCCGTGCCATGACCAGCACAATCCCGACCAGCGTTAGCACTTCGCGCAGCGTGCCGACCACGGCAAAGTTAATCGTCTCGCGGATGGTGTTCACGTCGCTGATGATGCGCGCAATCAAGCGCCCAGCTTCATAGTGCGAAAAGAACGATACCGAAAGCGCCTGCACATGCTGGAACAACTCATCGCGCAATTGTTGGATGACCCGCTGACCCGCCGTTGCCATGTGATTGAGTTGGATTTGAAAGCCGTAGAAGCCCACGACTTGCGTCCCTATAAAGGCCAACGTCAACCACAGCACCAACGGATAATCCTTGCCTGCAATGCCTTCACTGATGGCATAGGCTATCAGCGGGGCGCCCGCCACATTTGCTGCCACCGTGAACAACATCGCTATAATGGCAATGACCATATTGCGGCGGTAGGGCGTTAAATAGGCGGCGATGCGTTTGGTTACCGCCCAGTCAAAATCGCGGATGAGTTCATCTTCGCGTTCAATGAATGCTGCCATAGCTGTCCTTAAAATCGTGCGGCTAAGAAGCGCAACTTTTCGACAAACTGATACTCTTGCCCGCCCTCATGCAGGTTAAACTCATAGACCTTGATGTCTTTATCACCTACCGTGAGCGCATTGTAAGCCGCGAACACCGTTGAAGGCGGGCAAATCGGATCCATCAGCGCGGTACTGTATAGGCTGGCGGCACGAATCCTTTTGGAGAGGTTCACGCCGTCAAAGTACGCTAAGGTGTTAAACGCCGTTTCGATGTGATTGCGGTGAATCTTGAGGTATTGGGCAATCTCTTGATAGGGGTGGGACTCGGTTAAGCCCACTGCCCGCCGAAAATCGCACAAAAATGGCACATCCGGCATACACACGGCGATTTTGTCGCCCATCAGCCCCGCCGCCGCAATCGAAATGCCGCCGCCCTGACTGCCGCCCGTGACAGCAATCCGTTGCGGATCAACATCAGCGCGGCTCAATACCACGTCAATGGCGCGCACGGCATCGGTAAACACCCGCCGATAGTAGTAGTGCTTGGGGTCTAAAATCCCCTGTGTCATAAAGCCGGGGTAGAACGGGTTCGCATCTTCGGGCAGGTCTGGCGTGTCGCCGCGTGACCATGCGCTCCCCTGCCCGCGTGTGTCCATGACAAATAAGGCATAGCCTGCCGTCGGCCAGCCGAGCCAACTGTGTGGGAACCCGCGCCCGCCGCCGTAGCCGATATATTCCACCACGCACGGCAACGGTTGCGGCGTATTGGTCGGGCGGATGTACCAGCCCTTGACCATTTGACCGCCGTAGCCGCTGTAGCTTACATCAAAGACATCTACTAGCTTGAGGCCAGCATCATAGGGCCTGAATATCGTATTGAGCGGGAAGGCACGCGCTGCCGCCAGCGTTTGATCCCAAAAGGCGTCAAAGTCTGCGGGTTCGGTGTTGGCGGCGGTGTAACGTTCAAGTTCGGCTAATGGTAGATCAAAAAAGGGCATAGTGGGTTCTCCGGCAATGGGATAGATATAGTAAAAAATTTGTAGGGGCGCAATATATTACGCCCTATGTGCGTGTCAATCTGCGCCGATGGTGGCGGCCAATTCACGGAACTCTTGCAGGGTACGGGCTTCTTCTGCTGCGCTGAAGTGCAACGTCCCCTCAAAGGATTCTTCACGGCGCAAGCGGTCTTGATCTTCCATTTGCAGCTTGTAAATGTCGGTGTATTTGCCGCCTAGCGCCACCAAGTCACGGTGGGTGCCGCGCTCGACAATTTCGCCGTCATCCAGCACCAAAATTTGATCGGCACTGCGGACGCTCGTCAACCGTTGAGCAATGATAAAGGTCGTGCGCCCAGCCATCAAGTGATCGAGCGCCTGCTGGATCAAATGCTCGGTGCGCGTGTCTACGCTGCTGGTGGCGTCGTCTAAAATCAAAATGCGCGGGTTAATCAGCAACGCACGGGCAATAGCGATCCGTTGCCGTTGCCCGCCAGACAGCGTAACCCCACGCTCCCCCACTAAGGTATCGTAACCGTTGGGGAACTCGCTGATAAAGCCGTGTGCGTTGGCGGCCTTCGCTGCGGCCACAATCTGCTCATGGGTGGCGTTCACCCGCCCGTAAGCGATGTTTTCCCCAATCGTGGCAGAAAACAACAGCGACGTTTGCAGCACATTGCCCACATTGGCGCGCAGGCTATTTAGCTCGATATTCCGCACATCAAGGCCGTCAATCAATACACGGCCTTCGGTCACATCATAGAAGCGCGGGATCAAGCTCACCACGCTGGATTTGCCCGCCCCCGTTGCCCCAACAATACCGATCACTTGCCCCGGCATGGCCGTGAAGTTGATCCGCTTGAGTGCGGGATGCCTTTCGCCGGGGTAGGTCAGGTTAACGTTCTCAAACGTGACCTGTCCGGCGGCCTGCCCCATCGCTTGCGCGTCGGGCTTGCTGCTAATGTCTTGCGGCGCATCCAAGATTTCAAAGACGCGCTCGCTACTAGAAGCCGCCTGCGTGACCAACAAAATCACAAAGCCCAAAAAGCGTAGCGGGTTCGCCAGTTGCAACACAAAGGCATTGAACGTCACCAACAGTCCAGCGGTGACACCGCCCTGCCCGCGACTTTCTAGCCAGCCGCCAACCACCAACAGCGACACTGTAGACAGCGACGCGATAAAGGCGCTCAAGGGCAAAAACGTTGCCCAACGACCAATTAAATCCATAAAGTTGTGATAGAGCGTCTTGTTATCGCCGTAGAAGCGGCCTACTTCGTAATCCTCACGGGCGAACACCCGCACCACCTGCGCGCCAATGGCGGTTTCTTGCAGGTGATTGCTCAGGGTTTGCGTCCGCTCCATGATTTGCTTCCATTCGGGGTCAACCGCCTCGGCAAAGCGCTGCGACAGCGGGATCAAGGGCAAGAGCGGGATGAGGGCAATCGTCGCCAAGAGGGGGCTGATGTAAAACATCACCGCCAACGTGCCAAGCGTCAACAACCCCACATTGAGCAAGTCCATGATGCCGTAAGCGTAAAACCGCTGGACTTCGCCCACGTCGGCAATGGCGCGGGTGACAATCGTCCCCACATGGGCATGGTCATGGTAGCTAAACGGCAAGTTTAGCACCTTCTGATACATATCGTTGCGAATGTCAAAAGCAATGTAGTGGGAAAGCTTTTCGCTGTAGTAGCGGGCTAAAAAGCCCGCCAGCCCACGCAACAGACCCAGCCCAACCATCCCTAGCCCGGCGTAGAACATATAACGGGCATTGCCATCCCCGACGCCTTTATCAATCACTTCCCCAATCACATAGGGGATTGTGACCGCCAGCACATTCCCGATCAGCGCGCCGACAAAAGCCGCCGCCGCCCAACCGCGATAGTGGCGCAAATAACCGATAAGGCGTACAAGGTTCTTGAATGCCTGTGAACGCATGGGGAAGTTTTACCTTTGTGTAGTGGGGGGGAACATCTCTGTTACGAATAAGCGATGCCCTGTAAAGATCAGCATCTTCTAGTTAACCACAGGTTTAGGCGATGTCAATTATCGAATTAAACCATTTGAGTTTTTTTTAATCTAGCGCGGCAGGCCATCAACGCGGCATCCAACAGATATGGTGTACAATAAGATACAGTACGCCCCCAGATTGCAAAGGTGCATCATGGCTTTCTTAGTACAGCCCGCGTTGATGACCGTTGAGGATTTCGAGCGCTTTGCCGAACTCCCCGAAAACGCCGACAAAATGTTAGAGTGGGTAGACGGAGAGGTGTTCCAAGTGCCAAGCAATACGTTTGCTTCCAACATTGCACAGCTGATTGGCTTCTTTATCCGCTTGTGGATTCGTGAAAATGGCATCAAAGGCTATGTCACAGAAGGTCAAGGCGGCTATAAAGTTGGGAGCAACCGCTTTGCGCCGGATGTTGGCTACATTTCAGCCGCACGCCAAGCCACACTGACCCGCCAAGGCTACAACGAACTCCCCCCCGAACTGGCGGTAGAAGTGATTAGCGCGGCCAATAACACCCAAGAGCTACACATCTTGCGCCGCAAAGTGACGGCCTACCTTGCCGTGGGCTGTGTCGTATGGGTGGTAGACCCGTTCAACAAAACCCTAGAGGTTCATGCCCCCGCCGAAGCCCCGCGCTTATATGATGAAGCCAGCACCCTCAGCGGCGAACCCGTGTTCCCCGCTTTTCGGCTGGCCTTGACCGAAATCTTCTCAGAAGCGGCCTAACTGCGGCGCAACTGTTTGGCAACTGCCTGCTGTAGCGATGGGTTGTCTTGGGGGTCACTTTCATCTATCAGCGGCAATTCACCGTCGTCAGCAAGGCGGATCGGCACCTTCGTTGCGCCGACGCTCGGCAAGGTTACGGTGAACACACTGCCAACTTGTTCCATACTTTCCACCTCAATTTGCCCACCGTGTTGCTCCACAATGGATTTCACCACGGCCAGCCCTAGCCCCGTCCCCTCAATTTCTTGATGCCGCTTGCTTTGCACCCGATAGAAAACGTCGAACAAGCGCGGGATCGCCGCAGATGGGATACCCATCCCACTATCTTTGACATGGATTTTCACCTTGTCGTTGATAAACTGCGTGCGGACTTCCACCCTTCCCCCAACGGGCGTGTATTTGACCGCATTAGAAATTAGGTTATCTAGCACTCGTTGAAAGCGGTTGCGGTCAATGACTAACTGCGGGATCGCTTGGGCGGGGATGAAAGACAGTTCGATTTGTTTGTCTTGGGCGGCCAGCGTGAAGTCTTGCAGGCTCAAGGCGATTAAATCGTTCAGGTTGGTTTCGCTGCGCTGGAGCGGCGCGCCCGAAGTCAATTGAGCAAGGTCGAGCATGTCGGTGATGAGCGCCTGCATTTTTGTAGCGCCATGCTGAATACCGGTCAAATAACGCCGCAGGGTGGCGTCTTGCTCAATGGTCGGGTGGCTTTCCAGCAACGAAGTGTAGCCCACCACAAGGTTCAGCGGGTTTTTGAGGTCGTGCGTCGCTGAAGAAATAAACCGCTCACGGATTTGCGTCAATGCCTGAAAGCGTTGTTGGTCATCCAACCGCCGCGTTTCCAGTTCATTCAGTAACGCCACAAACTGCGCCTGCATCGAAGCCTGCCAGACCACCGCCCGCCCCGCAATGGCAAAGGCGCTTAACAGGGTGGCCTGTAGCAACCCTTGAGTGATATCTAGACCTGCCCCCAAGTTACTGAATGTACTGACCAGCAAGACGATCCCCCAAAAGCCCCAGCGCAATGTGCTTGGCAGATAGGCAATTTGCAACATCAACGGGAAGGCCAACAACGCTTGTAGCGGCACCCCGACCAAACTCACGGCAAACCCTTGAATGCCGCCCATCAAAATCGTTTGCACGATGATGTAAGACATCATCGCCAGTTCGCCATGCCGCCTGACCCACGCCCAGCCGAACGTCCCCAACAGGCTGTATCCCGCCAGTAAGGCGGCAAAGATCAGCCCGATGAGCATGTTCGGGAGTGCGGCCTGCACTTGCACAAACATCATCACAGACAAAAGCACCGTTACAAGGCTTTGGTAACGGCTTCGGAGTAGATTTCGCTTCATGGTGACGCCCAGTCTCGTTGGTGGAATGAATCAGTTACACAATATTGTAGAGGTATGATGCATCATGCCCCTACACCGGATTTTTACAGAACGCATTCGCGCTGAAAGATTATAGCGCATCCCGCAAAAGGTTGCTGTTTGTGCTATCATGGGAAGCTGTTCGCCCAACATTGCCCAAATAGAGGCCAACCTTATGTCCAATGTGGCACATCCGCTCAATAACCCGTATATTTTGACCAAGGTGTTCTTCCCTGTTATCGCCTACAGCGGCAGCAGCATTCATCCTCATGCAGTGGATGGCCGCGTCATGGTAGAGCGTGACATTGGGGTTGGCTTCCGCTTTTATGCGCGCCACGTAGACAAGCCGGTCATGCTTTACTTTCATGATACCGCAGAAACCGTCACCAACTATGAATTCATCGCGCCAATTTACGCCCATGCCGGGCTATCTTTGCTGGTGATGGAATATCGCGGTTATGGCTGGGGCGATAGCATCCCGCTCGTGACCGAAGTGCTGCCCGATGCCGAAAAGATTCTGGACGCACTGCCAGATATTCTGGCGGCGGGCGGCATCCAACCCCACGTACCGATCTTCGTCATGGGGCGCTCGTTCGGCAGTGCTTCCGCAGTTCATTTGGCCTACAAATACCCCAAACGCTTTCACGGTCTCATCATTGAGGGCGGCTTTGCCCGTGCGATCTCTGTCTTTAAGGAAGAGTCCATCGCCATAGATGACGATTACATGAACGACCCGTTGTTACCCTTTAACAACCTTGAAAAGATTAAGCACATCAAGAAGCCGCTGTTGCTGATTCACGGCGAAAATGACGACATCCACCCGATCAGTGAAGCACAAGAGATGTACGACGCCTCGCCATCGTTGAACAAGCGGATCGTCCGCATTCGTCGCGCTGCCCACACGAATTTGCTGCATGTAGACCGTAGCCGTTACTTTGAATCCATCCGCCAAATGATCCGCGAGAACGTGCGCTAAAAGGCCGATCATGAGCGCTGATATGTGGGACTGGTTTCAAAACCGTGAATTGCAAGCCTATCGGCAGGGCGAACACGCTGTAATTGAGGTGATTCAACAACACCGTCAGGCCATAGGCTACATTGAACGGGAACCGCAACGGATGGTTGCACTGCTCGATCACGCCATTCAACGCAGTCAAGCGCTGCAAGAGCCGTGCCTGACGCTGTTCCTTAAATATTGGCGCACAGAAGCCTATGTCTTCTATCTATTGGACTATCAACAGGGGCTAGACGCCGCTACCCGCCTGTTTATGGAAGCCAACAAACACGATTTTGACAGTTGCCCGGTCATTGCCAACGCCTACCGCATCCTGATTGATGTTTACGTTTACAGAGACCCGGTAGGCTATGCGGCCAAGATTCAAGAACTGAGCGACTTCATGATGCCCCGCATTCATCCACGCGGGATGAACCGCACACTATTGTTAGGGCGGCAGGTACACGTTCACATTGCCCAAGAAGATTACGCCGCCGCCCACGCCGCCGCCGAACGCTATGCCGAAAGCGCGCTGACGATCAACAGCCACCCCGACCCCGCCCATAATGCCTATACCCGCCAGTTTGCCAGCGCTTACGCCTACAATATCTTGGCCTATACTGCATGGCGATTAGGCGAGCGGGACAACGCGCTGGACTACATCACCCTAGCGGAAGAAAGCGCACGCGGCGCGTACTCGCAGGCATCGCTGATGATGGCTTTGATGTGGCACGCCGCGCTTCTGGCAGACTACAATGACCTAGAAAGCGCCGCCCCTTACTATTGGCAGGCCATTCGGATGACAAATACACTGGGGCTGCAACCGTACATGCTGTACTATGATGGGGCGGCGCTGTACCTTGAACGCAGCGCTCACAGCGATGAAGCGATGGCACTGCGCGATCAACAACTCCATACGTCGTTGGTGCTGACCAGCCCTTATTTTGCCGCTGAAGCCCACCTACGACGTTGCAGGCTACTTCACAGACGCGGGCAGTTGACTGCCCCAGAGCTTGACCGCGCCAAAGCAATCGCGGCGGCGCTCCAGCAACCGGCTTACTATTTGAATAGGCTGGCGAATATACCCACTGAAGGCAATGTTTTGTAAAGGTGTTGAACAATGCGTCTGAGTCGTTTTGCTCAATATGCGTGGTTTAATGTGGTCTACACCGTTGGTGTGATCTTGTGGGGCGCGGTCGTCCGTGCGACGGGCAGCGGCGCGGGCTGCGGCGCGCATTGGCCAACCTGCAACGGAGAAGTCATCCCCCAAGCGCCAGAAATTTCCACCTTGATTGAGTTCGGCCACCGCTTGACCAGCGGCTTGGTCGGTATTTTTGCCATTGTGCTAGTGGTGTGGGCGTGGCGTGCCTTTGAACGCGGGTCACGCATTCGCTTTGGATCGGCGCTGTTCTTGGTCTTTACGATCATCGAAGGCGGCTTAGGCGCCATGCTCGTGCGCTTGGAACTGGTAGAAGATAATGCTTCGGTGTTGCGCGCAGTCGTGATTGCGCTGCATTTGCTCAACACCCTGATTTTGCTCTACTGGATCACGCTCACGGCATGGGCAGCAAGCCGCCCAGAACAGAATCGGCCATTCCAACCGTCGTTGGTCAGCCGCCTCTTGACAGTGGCCGCTGTGACGATTGCCCTACTCAGTTCGGCGGGCGCGGTAACAGCGCTTGGCGATACGCTGTTCCTGTCTGGCGCTTTAGCGGAACAAGTAGGGGCAGAAAACGTGGCCGATCACTTTTTGATTCAACTGCGCGTGATTCATCCCGTCATGGCGGTCGCGGTCGCGGTTGGGCTGTTCGCGCTGGCGATGTTCATCTTCAACCAACCAACTCCCCCCGCCATGCGGCGCTTGACGTGGGTCATGTTGGCGATCCTTGCTGGGCAGATGTCTATCGGGCTGTTGACGATTGCACTCAAAGCACCGGTGCTGATTCAACTGTTACACCTGCTGCTGGCCGATAGCCTGTGGATAGTCGCTTTGCTGTTAACCTTTGAAGCACGGACTTCCCCACAACGGCAGGCGATTGCGCTCAATCCAGAATACGCCAGCTAAACAGGGCGATTACGTTAAATCTAGGATTGACAAAGCAAATTGGATACGGGGATATGAGTATGGGCGCAGCGTGCTGCGCCCATACTCATCCAACAGATTCAGCATCAGAGTACCTCATAGTTGTTGCCGTCAAAGAACATCACGGCAATCGGGGTACCGGGCGCAGGGAGTGGGCGAGCGCCCCAGTCTGTGCGGCGCTCGCGCAGTTGCCCGCGATATTGGCGGACGAAGACACGCGGCTTGGCCTTGAAGCGATATTCGATGTTGAGCAACACGTCGCGGTCATTGAGCGCAAGTCGGGCGCTGCTGCTGGTGACAATGCCCCAGACGACCTTCCCTTCACGCTCTAGCGTGCGGCGCTTGCCTGCAAGGTTGAACCCTGCCCCAGTCAGGCCAAAGACGAATATCCCAAACAGCGCGGCGGCAAGCGTCAAGCTGGTGACAATCCATAGCTCTGGGGTGGATGGGGGGTTGCCCGCCCACACTGACGGAATGATCTGCCACCAGCGCCACCCGACATAACCTAATAAGCCGATGGCCGCCACAATCAAGGGCAAGCCGATGTAGAACACCGTCCGTGCGCCGAGCGGCGGCAGTTGGCGGCTAGTACCCTGTATCACGGCTTCATTGGCGGGGTGCAGCAAAAAGTAGCTTTCGGGTACAGGGGGCAGCGGCGGCGGGGTGCTTTGGCGGGCAGGTTTCACAGGTTTGGGCGGCGCAGCGGTTGGCGCGCTAACGGCGGGTATCGCTGATGGTAGGGTTGACGCTTCGGGCGGTGCAGATGGGGTAGCTGTAGCGGTTGGCGCTTCGGGCGTGAGGGTGGGTGCGTCGGTCATTGGGCTAAATCCTTGTTGGTCTCGCCGATTATTCATTCCCTCATTATAGCCAATCCCTCTCTAAAGCTACCAAAATTGCTTTCGATAGCTTCTGATAGCGTGATGATGGTACAAACAAGAGGTGATAAAATCCCTAATTTGGAGGACGGTTCAATAATGCGTGATGTTGCGATTATCGGGATTGGGCAAGTGATGATTGGCGAATTGTGGGACAAAAGCCTGCGGATGATTGCCGCCGACGCCCTGCAAAACGCAGTAGCAGATGCCGGGCTGGAAACCGCCCCCGAAGCGTTATATGTGTCGAATATGATGGCTGCCCGCCTGAGCAATCAAGCCCATTTGGGGGCGTTGGTGGCTGACCACATTGGCTGGACGGGGATTGAGGCCACCACCGTAGAGGCGGCCTGTGCCTCTGGCGGGATGGCGTTCCAGCAGGCGATCCGTGCCATTGCCAGCGGCTATATTGACGTGGCGGCGGTGTGCGGTGTCGAAAAGATGACCGATGCCACCATGAGCCAGATCACCGCGTCGTTGGCGACTGCCGCCGATGCCGACTTTGAAGGCGTACACGGGGCGTCATTCGTCGGCTTGAACGCCTTGATTATGCGCCGTTATATGTACGAGTATGGCACCCCGCATGAAGCCTTTGCCCCGTTTGCGATCAATGCCCACGCCAACGCCGTCAACAACCCCAACGCGATGTTCAAGAACAAGGTCAGTGTAGAGCAGTACAAGCGTGCGCCGATGGTGGCTGACCCGATCAACTTGTACGATAGCTCGCCAATTTGTGACGGTGCGGCGGCGGTGATCCTTTGCCCGCTGGATAGGGTGGCAGATTTATCCACTCGTCAGCCCGTGCGGGTGTTGGGCAGCGCTTCGGCAACCGATACGTTGGCGCTGTCTGACCGCGCCCATATGTTGACGTTGGGCGCAGCGCGCAAGAGTGCAGCCAAAGCCTATCAACAGGCAGGCATGACCCCTGAAGATATGGATGTGTTTGAACTGCACGATGCTTTTTCGATCATGGCCGTGTTGAGCCTAGAGGCAGCAGGCTTTGCGGATGCGGGGTGCGGCGTGGAACTCGGCCAAAATGGGGATATTACCGTCGGTGGACGTGTGCCAATCTGCACGATGGGCGGCCTAAAGGGGCGCGGGCATCCAGTAGGGGCAACGGGCGTCTATGAACTGGTGGACTTGGTGACGCAGTTACGCGGTGAGGCTGGCAAGAATCAGGTGGCGGGCGCTTCGGTGGGGATGACGCAGAATATCGGCGGCACTGGGTCTACGGTGGTCACGCACATCTTGGGGATGTAGCAGTTACAGTAATGAGGGATGAGGAAAAGCAGTAAACGCAGTAGGGACGAGGCCTGCCTCGTCCACGCATAGGCACTATTGTTTTTTGCCCGTAAAACGCGGACGCCCCGTTGGGTCGTCCCTACATAACGGTTGTGACCTGTAGGGACGTGCCACTGGCGCATCCGCAAGACTTGTGAATTTCACTAAGGGGAAAATCATGCTTCGTCGAATTGCGCGGATTGTGGGCTGGGGCTTGGCCGTTGTTGCCCTGTTGATTGTGTTGG
>JBMOFU010000011.1:0-27235 GCA_049318725.1 Phototrophicaceae bacterium
CGCCGAAAAATCGAAACCGTGCGCGGTGATTGTGTTAAGTGGGTACACATGGGGCGTAGCCCGCTACGCCCCTACGGTGAAATCGTCTGGTTTTCGAGAATGCGATTGTCTCGGTGGGGCGTATGTGCGCTTGCATCCTGACGAAATTGACCGCGCTATAATAGATCAATCTGCTACGGTTTGATGAAAGGATGCTTATCATGTTATCCCTACAGGTCAATGTCTCTGATGAGTTACAGCGTCGCCTTGAAGCCTTAGCATTAGGGCAGAATCAGTCTATTGAAGGGGTAGTGTTAGGGATTCTTGAACAAAGCACCCAAACCGTTGAGGGCGGGGTAGCGCTTGGTGAGTTTATCCGCCAATTAGATGCCCTTACGGTGAATAAGGAATAGCGCTGCTGACTTATCTTAGAAAATACCCTATGCGCGCCGTCCACATCCTCAAGGTGATTTTGGCCGCTGGTACAGAGCGTCACCTGCTCTTGCTCTTGCCCGCCCTGCAAGCACGCGGCGTAGACGTGCATCTGATTGTGCTGGCTGAACGCGCCCGCCCGATGGATGACTACCTGAGCGCCGCGCACGCCGCTGGAATCCCCACTGAGCGGCTATTCATGCGCCGCCACGCCGACCTTACCCTGCTCCCGCGCTTGATAGGTCGCTTACACGCCCTACGCCCCGATGTCGTCCATACCCACCTCTTGCACGCCGACCTGTACGGCATTCCAGCGGCACGGCTGGCAGGTGTGCCAACCGTCATCACAGGCCGCCACAACGACGACGCCTTCCGACGGCATCCAGCGGCACGGGCGGTGAATCGCGGGTTGTGGGCGCTGAGTAGCGGCGGCATTGCGATTTCTGACGCAATCCGCGCCTTTGTCATTGACGTAGAAGGCGCGCCGCCGCAAAAAGTCACGCGCATTCACTATGGGCTGGACTTTGCCGAATCGCCCGCCAATGCAGGCGACACCCTGCGTGCAGCGTTGAACCTGCCCGCAGATGCTTTGCTGGTGGGAGCAGTCTCGCGCTTGATCGAACAAAAAGGGTTGCCCTACGCGCTGGACGCTTTCGCTGTTGTGATGGACGAGTTCCCGCGCGCGGTGTTGTTGATCGTCGGTGACGGCGACCAACGCGGCGCGCTCGAAACACAGGCGGCGGCGTTGAATCTGGCGGATCGGGTGCGGTTTTTGGGCTGGCGCGCCGATATTCACCCAATCATGGCCGCGCTGGATGTGTTTATCATGCCGAGCCTGTGGGAAGGCTTTGGGCTGGCACTGCTCGAAGCGATGGCACACGGCCTGCCCGTGATCGCCAGTGATGTGAGCGCGCTACCCGAAATCGTTGTGGACGGCGAAACGGGGCTACTCGTCCCGCCGCGTGATGTCGGCGGACTTGCGGCGGCGTTACGTCATCTGCTGGTGGATGACGCCCTACGCACGCAGATGGGGTTAGCGGGCAGTGCGCGTGTTCGCACAGCGTTTAGCGTGGATCAAATGGCGGACGCAACGATAAGCGTATATCATCCGTAGGGGTTTGGCGCGCCAAACCCCTACAATTCGCCCTAATTCCGCCGCAGCGCCAGCACCGCCAGCCCCCCGAACAAGACCGCCACACCGACCCATCCCAATACAGGCAGCCGCTCCCCGACCACGAATACGCCCAACAGCGCCGCCGTCAACGGTTCAGCCAACGTGAGCGTGCCAACCGTTGCCACCGATACCGTCTGGAGTCCGCGCCCGAAGCACACATACGCCAACCCAGTAGCGATCAAGCCCAAGTGCAGCACCACGACTAGCCCGCCTGTGGTGAAAATCCAGCCCGTAGAGGCGAAGAACAGTGTCGGCAACAGCAACAGCGCCCCCACCCCAAACGAGACCGCCATGACCTCATCGGCGCGGTGATCCGCCAGCAAGCGCTTGTTGAACAGCGTGAACAGCGCATAGCTCAAGCCCGCGCCCAACGCCAACGGCACCCCCCACAAATTGACATCATCTGCCGATTGCGTGCTAATCACCAGCAGGCTACAGCCGACCAGCGCTAACGCCGTCGCAATAATCCATGCGCGGGAAAGCCGTTCACGGTCAAACACTGCGCCCAGTATCCCCGCAAAGATCGGCGCGCTGCCAATGCCGACCAACGTCCCGACGGCCACACCCGCCAAGCGAGTCCCGCCGAAGAACAACACTTGATACGCGGCTGTCGTGATCGCCGCGCCGGCCACCAGCCCGATAGACCAACGCGCCCGTTGACGGAATCCGCCGCCAAGTAGGGCAATGGCAATCAGCGCCAGCCCGCCAATCAAGATGCGCGCCGCGCCAATCGTCAATGGGTTAACACCCTGCGGAGCAAGCGCCTGCGATGTGCCAGTCGTCCCCCACAGCGTCGCCGCAATGAGGATATAGAGTGTGCCGGGGATTGCGCGTTTCATTCTGCGTCCTTGTCGTTGTTAGCAAGCCCGTAAATATCACGTTTGTTCCAGCCGCTCAGTTTGGCGAGTTCAGCGGCGGCCACGCTTCGTTTTTCGCCTGCTTCCAGCCGTGCCGCTAGTGCTTCTAAAACGCGGTCTTCGTCCCACACGGTTTCGACCTGTGGAGCACCCATCATCACCAGCGTGATTTCGCCTTTGGGCGCCTCTGTTGCGTAACGGGCGGCGGCGTTCGCGGCGGTATCTCGGTAAAATTCCTCAAACAGTTTGCTCATCTCACGGGCAACGCACACCAGCCGATCTTGCCCAAAGGCGGCGGCGACATCTGCCAACGACTCGGCCAAGCGGTACGGATTTTCATAGGCGATCAGCGTGCGCGGGTCGTCCTTCAGCGCGTGGAGCAGGTCGCGGCGGGCTTTGTCGCGCTTGGGCAAAAATCCCAAGTAGATGAACTGGTCGGGCGGGAATCCAGAGCCGACCAACGCGGTAATCACCGCACTGGCGCCCGGCAGCGGCACAACCGTATAGCCAGCATCCAACGCAGCACGGATGAGTTCATAGCCGGGGTCGCTCACGCCGGGCGTTCCGGCGTCAGAGATTAAGGCCACATCGCCCACCATTAAGGCCGCCAACAGATGATCGAGCTTGGTCAATTTATTATGTTCATGGTAGCTGGTCAAGCGTGTGGTGATTTGGTAGTGATCCAGCAGCACGCGGCTGGTGCGCGTGTCTTCTGCGGCAATTAACCCTACTTCGCGCAGGATGCGTAGCGCACGTAGTGTAATGTCTTCTAGGTTGCCAATCGGCGTCGGGACGATATAAAGCGTGTTCACGCGGGTAGCCTTTCTGGTGCTTGGGGGATATTGTCGCTAAGGCGCGGGCGCTTGGGTAGTGAGAACGCACCAATCCGTAAAAAATTTATAAAATGTCTGTTAGTGAGTATCTATAGCATGAATCTCGTATTATTATAGAGTTGTGGGCAAGTTGTCTGTAATAGTGAAATACCTAAAGCATATTCTAGCTAAATTAAGGTTTGTCTTTCTATGGCGAATATCCTAGCGATTGAAGATGACCCAATCATCCTCGAAAACATTCTCGAAATTTTACGGCTTGGGGGGCATAGTCCGGTTGGGGCCTACAACGGTGCCGATGGGCTGGAACTGCTCGAAACCTTTATGCCAGACATTATCCTGTGCGACATTCAAATGCCTATCATGGACGGCTACACTTGTTTGCTGAATGTTCGCAGTCAACCGCATACCAACCTGATCCCCTTTATCTTCTTAACTGCCTTTGCCGACCGCGATGCAGTACGGCGCGGGATGACCAAAGGGGCAGATGACTACCTAACGAAACCCATTACCCCGCGTGACTTGCTCGAGGCCGTTACTGCCCAACTAAACCGCGCCGCAGACCACAAGCGTGCGACCGACACCGCCCTAGAGCAACTGCGCCAAAACATGACGTTGGCCTTGCCGCACGAGCTACGTACCCCGCTGACGGGCATCATTACTGGCTCAGACATCTTGTTAATGGACTTTGACGACAATACCTTTGACCGCAACCGCATTCACCACATGCTCAAGATTATCAACAATGCGGGGCATCGCCTACAAAGTTTGATTGAAAACTACCTTTTTTACGCCCAGTTAGAGCTAATGGGGCAAACTGAAGAAGGCCGCTCACGGCTACAGCATGGAACGGGGATTGCTGACCCGAGTTTGATCTTGTTTGATAGCGTGCAACAGGCGGCAGAGGCGGCCAACCGCGCCAATGATATTGTGTGGTGTGACCGCCTAGATTTGTGGGTAGATATTTCTGACGGCAACTTGGCACGGATCGTCCATGAAATCATTGACAACGCGCTTAAGTTTTCTAAGCCCGGCACGCCGATTGAGCTGGCGCTGCAAACTACGCCTCACTACTACATCATCCACATCACCGATCACGGGTATGGCATGTCTGAAGAAAACATCCGCAAAGTGGGGGCGTTCATGCAATTTGACCGTAAAACCCGCGAACAACAGGGGGCTGGGTTAGGGCTGGTGATTGCCCAACGGCTCACTGCCCTACACGGCGGCCAATTGCAAATCGAAAGCCAACTGGGGGTTGGCACGAAGGTGAGTATTCAACTGCCGCTCATCCCAGAGCCGGCATAAGCGTTTCATGCTTGCGTAGGGGGACGCCACTTGTGGCGTCCGGTGTTTTACTGTGGAATAACGTGCAAACGGTGTTAGCGTTCCGCGTAGGCCGGACGTTCCTTGCGTTGTGGAACAGCACTATGACAAATTGTCGCTGGCATGATGGCAGGGTCTATCAAAGGATAGACTCCTCACCCCTAGCCTAAAGGGTGGGCTTGCAAGCCAAGCCCGATCCCTCCCCACCCAACCGACCCCGCACCACCCAGAGTCCACCGCGCAAGTTGCTCAAACGACTTGATCTCGGTCAGGCGCAAGTGCTGGCCTTCATCGCCGATTTCGCGGTGCCGTTCGACAATAATCTGGCCGAGCGCGACTTACGCATGATGAAAGTCAAGCAGAAGGTGTCCGGTTGCTTTCGCACCCTCCACGGCGCGCAACGCTTCGCCGATCTGCGCTCCTATACCTCCACGGTTCGCAAACAGGGTGGTAATCCGCTTCACGCCCTCACCTCCGCTCTGCTCGGCCAACCTTTCATCCCTGCTTGGGGATAGCTACCCTCTGGGTAGTTGCCCATTGCGTTGTCATTTTGTTATTTCTCACCCTCTAAGTTAATAGCCCAATTTTCGATAATCCCAGAAATATCCCAAATACGAATATAGCCATCTTGGGTTGTAGTAGCTATTAAGTTTCCATCAGGATGCCAAGCGATAGGGTCTGTCCTGATGACCCTGTCATTGTTGGTTGTCGGTAGCCAATCACCAACGACCCTTTTTGCTAAAAGATTATCTTGATAAGGATCACATAGGATCAGTTCTGCCGAGTCGGATTCTGGTGCAGGTGAAAAACCTGCTGCAAAACGTCCGGTCGGGTCCCAGTAACTGGCTCCTGTACAATTTACCAGAGGATGTATAACTTCATCCTCGACACTGTAGAGCGCCGTGCCTAGCAAGATATGATCGCCCATTGGATTCCACCTCAAGAGCCAGACAACAGTCGTATTCGGAATGGGCAATTTGATAGAGGTTTCTTCGCTTGGTAACCACAAGAAATTCCCGTTTGCAGAAAGGGAAACAATCATTCCTGCTTTATCTAGCCAGTCCATGCTTGTAACCTGTCCCCTCCAATCACTGTCTCCTAAAAAGTCACCGGTCTGCAACACTTCCATTTCTGGCGAGAAGACATCCCAGATATATACGAGACCATCCCAACTTGCATTAACAATGCGCCCATCTGAAGTCCAGACCATATCGCTAATGTAAAATTCATTCTCATCAAAATGATGAATCACATTCTCCTCCGCCACATCCCACACCTCAGTATTGGTTTGGAATGGTTCATCAGGATTAAATGGTAAAACATCGTTAGTACCGTAAGCGGCAAGATATAGTCCGTTAGGACTCCAATCCAACTCTTTCATTTCTTGACTCGGTTGAGGCAGGAAATGGATCAGCCATAAATCACTATCATAAATATAGATACCATCCGGTGTGCCAGCTGCTAAGAACACACCCTCCGGATGCCATGCTAAAGTCGAAGCTTTAGGCAGATGAATTTCCCCGACTAGCGAGATATCTTGAGCTTGTGTGTTGACGGTTCCCAAGCCAAAAACGAAGCAGAAAAGGGTTATCGCCATCCTATAGTTGCAAATCATTTACATCATTCCTTTCAATAACCTTGAATTTGTGATTCGAAAATCTGGCTCATGGGCTTTTATCTGTAAGGCATAGGCAATGATCGAAATAACCTTTAACGAGGGCGATTTTAAGCCACGTTCAAGCTGACTCACATAGGTACGGTGAATCCCCGTAATGTGGGCTAATTCCTCTTGGGAAAGGTTAAGTTGATTGCGACGTATCCGTACAGCTTGTCCAAAAGATTTATCAAGGTGGGTTAGCATAATCAGTTTGAGAATGTCAATCAGTGAATATCATCGTATTATAGACAATTGATCTACAGACTATCGTCTACAAACAATCGCACTTCAATTATGCAGTTGTGAAAAATGCTAATTTGTGGATAATATACGAACGGGCGGCGCGTCTTTTGCTGCCCCCTGATGCGATGTGACGGTTAGTAGCCAATGCTAAAAACTGACCTTGTGTGATAGTAAATCCAAACAGCCGTCGTGATGGGCTGTTCCAAAGCGTTTCTAAATCATTCGTTCCTATCAGCACGGCCACCGTGTTGATGTTAACAGTTCACACAACCTGCCGCGTATGGCACGCATCTCTGTCACTGTTGGGATGTGTGCTTTTGGCATTCAGTTTGGCCTAGCCGCTCCCCGCATGGATTCTTGGTGAATGCTGTATTGCGAGGACTTTGCCGGATGCCAGCTGGAAAAATCACCTCACTGGAAATCCAAGTCAACAACAAAGAGCGGGTTAACGTCTACCTAGACGGCGAATATGGCTTCAGCCTTGCGCTGATGGCCGCCGCTACGCTCCGCAAGGGGCAGGTGTTGACGGAAGCCGAAGTCGCCCGCTTGGGGGAAGCCGATCATGTGAGCAAGGCCACCGATGCTGCGCTCCGCTTTTTGGGTGTGCGCCCCCGCAGCCGCCATGAAGTCAACCAGCGATTAACGCTTAAGGGCTATGATCCTGCCAAAATTGAGGCCGCCCTCAATCAGTTAGAGCAAATGGGCTACCTCAACGACGCAGACTTTGCCCGCTATTGGGTCGAAAACCGCGACACCTTTAAGCCGCGTAGCCCTTCGCAATTGCGGATGGAACTACGGCAAAAGGGGGTCGCCGATGCCATTATCAATGACGTGTTAGCCCCGTTAGATGCTACCGATGCGGCCTACCGCGCTGCACTTGCTAAATTGACCCGCTATAAGGGGTTGCCCTATTCAGAATGGCGGCAACGCTTAGGTGCGTTTTTGATGCGGCGCGGCTTTGGCTACAGCACTGTTGCAGAGGTGCTTGCCCAGATCAAGGATGAACTTGAAGTGAGTGACCCAGATTACTTTGATCTGGGCAGTGATTCGGACGCTGACGGGATGGAATAAAGGTTTATTCACCGTGTCACACTTCCCTACGAAAGGAGAATCACCTGTTATCGGTTGAACAGGTGGAACAGAGATGTTACAGACCGTTTTGGTTATCGCCCTCAGCCTGCTGGTTGGCGGGGGGATCGGTGCGGCAGTGGGCATCCCCCTTGCCGTCAATCGTTACATCCGCCGCCAAGAGGAGCTTGGCACAGCACGCATGAAACAGGCAGAAATCCAAGCTGGCGCGTTGATGGCCTCTACAGAGGCGCAACGCCAAGAAATACTCCGCACCGCAGAAGCTGAAAATAAGGCCATCTTAGAAGAGGCCGAACAGCAAGCGCGGCGGCGGCGGCGTGACCTTGAAAAAGAAGATGAGCGGCTGCAAAAGCGCCGTGAAGAATTTGACAAGCGGGTTGAAAAGATGGAACAGCGCGAAACGCTCTTGAACAAGCGCCAAAGCGCGCTAGATAAGCGCGAAACCAGCCTGACCAAACTTGAGGAAGAACGCAACACAGAGCTACAGCGCATCGGCCAAATGACGGTGGAAGAAGCGCGGCAATTGGTGATGACGTTGGCCGAACAAGAAGCACGCGGCGACGTAGCCCGTATCATCCGCCAAGTGGAAGCCGAAGCGCGCGAAACGGCAGACGTGCGTGCGCGTGATGTGATCTCGTTGGCGGTGCAACGGCTTGCCAGCGAACACGTCAGCGAAATTTCGGTGAGCGTGGTCAACCTGCCGTCGGACGATATGAAGGGGCGGATCATTGGCCGCAATGGGCGCAACATCCGTGCATTTGAGCTTGCTACGGGTGTGGATGTGGTCGTAGACGATACCCCAGAGGCCGTCACGATCAGTAGTTTTGACCCCATCCGCCGCGAAGTTGCCCGCCGTACGCTCGAAAAGCTGGTGAACGATGGCCGAATCCACCCGGCACGGATTGAAAAGCTGGTGGAAGACGCCCGCGCCGAAGTCGAAAACACCATCCGCGAAGAAGGCGAATCTGCGGCGTATCTGGCAGGCGTGCCGGGGTTGCATCCTGAAGTGCTGAAGTTGCTAGGCCGCCTCAAGTTCCGCACCAGCTATGGGCAAAACCAGCACGCCCACTCGATTGAAACGGCGCACATCGCCGGGATGATTGCCGCTGAACTGGGCGCGGATGTCCAGTTAGCGAAAGCTGGCGGGCTGCTGCACGACATCGGCAAGGCGCTTGACCATGAAATCGAAGGGACGCACGCCATCATCGGTGCGGAGTTTGCCAAGCGTTACGGGGTGGGAGAAAAGATCATTAACTGCATTGCCGCGCATCACCACGAAGTCGAGCCGATCTGTGTGGAGGCGTACTTGGTCGAAGCCGCCGACGCCATCAGCGGCGCACGCCCCGGCGCACGGCGCGAAAGCCTAGAGGCCTACATCAAGCGCGTGAAAATGCTAGAAGAAGTCGCCAACAGCTTTGAAGGCGTCCAGCAGAGCTACGCGCTACAGGCTGGCCGCGAAGTACGGATCATTGTGCGGCCAGAGTCGGTAGACGAGTTGCAGGCGTTGCGGCTCTCGCGGGACATCGCCCGCCGCATTGAAGAAACCATGCAATATCCCGGGCAGATCAAAGTGCAAGTGATCCGTGAAACCCGTGCAATTGAGTATGCGAAATAAAAGCAGTAAGGGCAGTAACCCCAGTGACGAGTGAAAGAAGTAAAACAGTAAACGCAGTAACAAGTGTTTTTACTCGTTACTGTAGTTACTGTTTTTACTCATCACTGTAGTTACTGTTTTTTACTGCTTTTCATAGGCTTGTATTGCAGCCCGCCAATCAGCAAACACTGGCACGGACTGGTTGAGCGCGTAATCAAACGTGACCATCGTGGTTTTCGCCGTCGCAGACAGCGTTTCTTCCCCGTCGCGCTCGATGACAAAAGCATACTCATAGTCAAAGCTCTTGTTACCGAGCCGCGCCACCCGCGTATAGAGCCGCACCCGCGTGTCTAGGTAGATCGGCACTTTGTAGTCTACGCTGACGTGCGCCACAATCACCCGCAGGCCGCTGAGGGTGCCATCCCAACCGATCACCTCACGGAAGTACCCCATACGCCCCTGCTCAAGGTAGTTGAGGTAGCGCGCATTGTTGACGTGGCCGAAGGCGTCTAAGTCGTGGAAGCGGATTTGAAGCGGCACGCTGAAGCGGAATACATCGTGGGAAAAGTCTGTCATGGTCGCCCCCTATGCAGATGATAAACCGCCCCCATTTTTCACGCACGTTGGCGATAGATCAAGCCCTGAACTGCCACCCTTACAGCCTTTCGGCAGGGCTTTAACGCGCTTTTTCGGTAAAATCAAGTCGTCGCGCACGGGTGCGCACTCACTATCGTTGCCAAAGAGGGTATCATTTATGCGCCGTCGTTGGATCGTCCCCAGATCGGTGTTGTTCTGGCTCTTGCTCTTTAGCGCGCTCGGCGCCTATCAACTGGGCGCGCCAAGCGTCTGGTTTGATGAAGGTTGGTCTGCCGCCGCTGCCGCCGCCCCTACCCTGAAGGCTGCCCTCACACTGGATGACACCAATCCGCCGCTGTATTACGGCCTGCTTCACCTGTATGCGCGTGGCGTTGGCACCAGCGAGTTTGCCTTACGGAGCTTTTCGCTGCTGTGCGGGCTGCTGGCATTGGCATTAACGGTGCGCTTGGCGGGGATGCTCGGCAAAGATCGCGGTTCGGCGGCGTGGTTGGGCGCAGTCAACTTGCCGTTGATTTGGGCGGCGCACGAAATGCGGATGTATACGCTTTTAGCGCTATTGGTGGCCGTGCTGCTGGTGGCCTATAGTCGGCTGCAATCTGGCGGGGGATGGCGCGCATGGGTATTGTTGATCGGCGCGGAGTTGGCGTTGCTTTACAGCCACAACACCGCGCCGGTGATCGTGCTGGGGATCAATGCGGTGTGGCTATTAGGTGTTCTGTGGTGGTATGTAGGGGCGCAGCGCGCTGCCCCCCTACGAATCTTGCGCCCTGCGCTGTTCTGGCTCGGCGCACAGGCCGCCGTTGCGCTGTTGTGGTGGCCGTACTTCAACGCCCGCTTCTTGAATCTAACCACAGACAACAGTGCCTTAATCCGCCGCACGCCACTCGGTTTTGATCTGTGGGCAGGGCTGTGGGTGCAAAATGATGCTTTACCAGAAGCAGGCTGGATGCTTGGTGGCATTGGGCTGGCGTTGTTTGTGATAGGGAACCGCCTACCCCTATCCCCAACCCTTTCCCCTACAGGAGAAAGGGAGCCAAGTCCCTCTCCCTTTAGGGGGAGGGATTTAGGGAGGGGTATCTCTTTGTTCCTCTTGATAACATTGGGCGGGCTATGGGCGGCGTTGGCGATTTTGGGCAACGAGCTACACGGGCGCTATCAGGTGCTGTTAGTTCCCGCGCTGATGGCGGCCTGCGTACCCTTCACCCGTACACGTCCTGTAGGGGCGCAATATATTGCGCCCTTACAGATATTTACGCTCTTGATGGTTATCTATACGGTAAGCGGGCAGTTCGTCTGGTTCACGCGCACCGACGAGCATGACGACGCCCGCACGCTGGTGCAACACTACGCCGACACCCTCACCGCCGCCGATAGCGTGTTAGCATGGAGCTACGCTGACCGTTACGAGTTGGCCTACTACTGGCAACGCTTCAACGTGCAGGCGCAACGGATCACGTTGCCAGAAGGCGCCGACCTTGACGTGATTTTGCCGTTGCTCCCGACCAGCGGCATTGTTGAACAGAATGTGTGGTACGGTCAACGGGCAGACTATCGCGGGATGTTGAGTTGCCTACTATTGCACGGGATCACCGACAAACCAAGCAACACGACGGTAGACGGCATGGTTTCGTTGCGCTATGCGGCCATTAACCGTCAACTGCCCGCGTTAACCCCATTGGATGCCACCTTCAGCGTTGCCCGTGTGGATTTTGTCGGCCAAGTGCCGCGCAGTTTCACCGCCAACCAGTGGCTATGCCTGCCCATTCAGATCACGCTGACTGCGCCGACGGCGGGCGAACTCAAGGCGGCGCTAATCGTCCAGAGCGCTACAGGGGAAGAAATCGCCCGCGCCGATGCCGTCTTTGCCACGCCCAACGGGCGCACCAGCCTTGACGGAACCTTAAACGAAACGCTCACCGCCTATCCGCATATCGCCTTACCGATGGGAACATTACCAGAGCGTGACTATCGCCTGATGTTGCGGCTGTACGACGACGCAATGCTTTCTGGCTATGATTGGCTGGTGGGCGGCTCGCCTGCGGGCAAACAGATCGAAATTGGGGGTTGGCGGCCTGTTGTAGGCGCGCAATGGCTCCAGTCGCCTTACCAACAGTTGGAATTGCTCAACGCAGACATTGCTAACATCGCCCGCTTACGCAACGGCGATGCCTTGCCCGTGACCTTGCATTGGGGAATCCCGCCAGTGGGCGCAACATTGCCCGCGCTCCAACTGACGGCAGACGATGGCGCATGGCAGGTGAGCGTCCCGACAGACATCACCGTGACCGATGACCTTGCCACTGAGCAGCGGGTGATCCGTGTGCCGCTGGACGCCCGCGACGGGCAAGCCACGCTCACGATAGCAGGGGAGCGCATGCCGTTAGCCACGTTCGAGATTGCCGAAATCCCCTATGTGACGGCGCTCCCCCCAGATGGCTTTATCCCGCTGACTGCGGACGCCTTCCCCACTATCGGCAAAATCGAAGCCTATCAACGCGGCGAGCAGGAAATTGTCTTGGCGTGGCGTGTGGCCGAAGGCGCAATCATTGCACACGACTATACCGTATTCGTGCAAGCGTTGGATGCCGAAGGCCGTCTGATTGCCCAAAGCGACAGCGCGCCAGCGGGCGGCACACGCCCAACCAGTGGTTGGCGTGCAGGGGAAGTGGTGCTAGACGCGCATACCCTTAGCGCGCCCTTCCCGACGGATAGCCGCTTGATTGCTGGCCTATATAACCGTGACGGCGTGCGTATGCGGCTCCCCAGTGGGGCAGATTACGTGGTATTGTCGGTTGGGGCGGGTTGATGCCCCCACTTGGCGAAGAAGCGCCCGCGTGTGATCCGCATAAAGTACACGTCGGTGCCGTCATAGACGAAATCCGCCTCATGGTAGAAGCCGACTTTATCGTAGGCGCGGATGGCGGCAGCGTTGTTCGGCAACGGATCAATGATGCACGACGGCACGTTGGGGTCATTGAACACATAATCGCGCAGGAAGCCCACCATCAAGCGCGTTCCCCAACCCTTGTGTAGGTAGTCTGGCTCACCGATGAACACATCCACCCCGACGACTTCTGGCGTGAGCGTGACGAACGGGTCATAGTCGGGGAATTCGGCCACCGTCCAGCGCTGGACGTAACCAAAGGGGGTGGCATCGTCCAGCACGATATAAGCGGCCACGCCGAACTTTGGCCGCAAATACGCACGGATTTCTTCATCTACGTCTGCATAGCTAGGGTAGGGCGGCTGCCACCAGTCAGAAACGTGCTTGTGGTTGCGCCAACGGTGAAATAACGGAATGTCGTCTAGGGTCATGGGACGGAAGGTGAGCATCAGGATGTGCGATTCCATGTGTTCAGGGCATCAGGGAAGTTAAAATCCAACCCCATCATAGCCGAATATGGGCTGTAAGCCAAAGAAGTTCATCTGTGTAGCAGGGCAAACGTATTCTCCAAAAACGTGAGATTTTAGGGTAGGGGCGCAATATATTGCGCCCCTACGGAATTGCAAATCTCCCTGTGGCGCCCGCGTTTTACTTGCGCTATAACGTATTCGTCAACAACGCATTGGCGCTGTGGATGCCGGTTGCACCGTCTGGGCGCACGTCGCGGGTTTCAGCGGGTTGGGGCGTGCCGTCGGCTTCGTAGCAGCGCACTTCAAAGTTGTGGCGGCCTTCGCTGAAGGGATACTCATAGCGCCAGTAGACCCACGTTTTATCACTCAATGGCGCACGCAATTGGGCATCTACCCAATCGCCGCCGTCTACGCGCACTTCCACCCGAGAAATCCCGCGTGCGCCAGCGATTGCATAGCCGCCCACTGGGACGAACACTTGACCGCTGTCGTCGGCGTAAATCTCATCCGTGCCGATGGCGTCCACCACCGAACTGGTATTCATCACCGCCGCATATGACCAGCCGCGCCGTACCCAGTAGCCTTCTTCGTCGGCCTCAACCACTTCTACCGAGCGGATCCACTTCGGTTGCTTCATGCCATAGTGGTCAGGGATGTAAACGCGCAGCGGGAAGCCGTTGCGTGCGGGTAGCGGCATATCGTCCCAGTGATAGGTAAACATGATCCGCTCATCACTCATCACCTGTTCGATGCTGAGGTATTCAAAGAAGCCATCGTCGCTGCCGATCCTTAGCCATTGCCCCGCAGGTTGAATTTCTAGTTCTTCCAAAATCGTCTTGACCGGGACACCCGTCCATTTTGTCGTGCTAATCAGGTTGCCGCCAATACGGTTAGAAATACATTGCAGCGTCACATATTGCTCAGTGGCGGGGTACGCCATAAGTTCTTCTAGCGTGAAGCTGCGCTCTTGGGCAACCAGCCCGCTGAACGGCAGTACCCATGTGGCCGCGTCAATTTCAATCGGGCGGCTGGCAATATCTATGCGGTAATGTTGCGCGACAGGCGTATACTCTGGCCGTTGCCCGATCACAGGCTGCAACGGATCGTTGGCGTTGGGCAGCTCGCCCGCGGCAACATTCACGGCTGTTTCAGTGGGGGAAGGCGTTGCAGGTTCGCCGCCAAGCGCCAAACCTACGCCCGCGCCGACCAAGGTGAGGGTGGCACTTGCCCCGCCCACACGGATCAAGAACTCACGGCGGCCAAGCTGTTCTACATGTGCTTCTGGCTGTGGGTCGCCACCTGCAATTGGCGAAACCTTGCGCTTTGGCGGTAACACGGCTAAGTCACTGTAGACCCACGCCAACGCAAAACCCCAAGCCGTGAACAACAACGTCACCCACAAAAACGCAGTGCTGGGCGTAACAGCCAAGAAACCACTAAACGCGCTGATCCAGCCCAAGAAACTACCGAGCGCAAGCCCAAAGGCCGCCCCGATCAAGTAACGGTAGGTCGTGGCGTAGCGTACCACAGTAAAGTAGATCAAGCCGAAAACCGCGCCGATCCCCGCTACTGTTGCGTAGCCGATGGCCTGTTCAACGACTTTTGCAATACGGTCTACGTTGCTGCCTAAGCCAACCCCAATAATGGTGTCTACAATCGTATCAATCCCAAACGTCAGCAGTTGGCCGGGGATAATCGGTACCATTGCGTCGAATACGTCTAGCGGCACGTTGGGCAAGCCCATCAATTGTGCGCCCAAATAAAACAAGGCCACCAACGGCAGTATCAAGAGTAGCCCCACAATGAGTCCGGTGAGTAAACTCGGTTGTACCTGTTCTTTGGTCATAAAAGTATCCTCTAGGTTTCGGTCTTATATAATACAACAATACACGGCTTTGACATTGGGTGATCCTTAATTGTTTCTCACAAACCCCGTAACGTCTGTAGCCAAGATTACCTTATGTAGCGCAACGAGATAAACAAACGATGAGCAACTGCATTCGCTAACGCCGAAAAATGCTATAATAACTAACGAAAATTAGGTTGAAAAATACCTTCCCCCACTTAGCGGGAAGAATTTTTAGCCCTATTGACCTAACGAATTTTAGTTTGTCAAACTCTCAGACAAGGAGCGACCCCATGAACACAGCGACGATTGTGGCAAAAGAGGTGCAGCATCGCGGCCAAGCCTACACGATTCGTTCGGCCACCCCAAACGATATACCGTTTTTGGCATGGATGCAGTATGAAGCCTCGCTCCCGCCGAGCAATTATTCCTTTTGGGATTACCCGCTGATGGGGTTAGGGATTGAAACCCGCGCATTTATCGAAACCGTGATGCGGCTTGAGGCCGGTTCATGGGGCAGTGTTGATGAGTTCTTGATCTTAGCGCAAGATGGGCAACCTTTAGCGGCAGCCGCAGGCGTAGAAGCCACCCCTGCCTTTAGTGAAGGCCCGGTCAAGGTCAGCGAGATTGACCGCATTGGTCAAGCGCTAGGCTGGTCAACAGAAACCACAGCAACCTATCGTGAACGCTATGTTAGTGCATGGCCGAACCCAGAGGGGAACTTTATTTTATTGCCCCAAGCCCCCTATATTATCGAAAGTGTCGCCGTCGTTCCGGAAGCACGCGGGAAGGGGCTAGTCCATCCGCTGATGGAAGCGGTGCTAGAGGAAGGTCGGCGGCGTGGACATCAGCGGGTAGGGATCACCGTTGCCAATGGCAATGTTCCAGCACAACGGGTTTATGAGCAGATGGGCTTTCAGATGTTTGTATCCTTCGGCCCCGGCTTTTTTGGCGAAGAAGGCTTCTTAGGCTACACCAAATATGTGAAGGCGCTTTAAGCCAATTTTCGATGTGCATCCTGTGAGAGTAGGGTAGCAAAGGGGTTGTGGGTGGGTAACAATTGGCAGTGAAGCTACGTTTCTGCTTAACTATTGGAAGGTTCAACCCCAACCCCACTATGACTGACCTCACAGGCAAGCAAGTTCTCATCACCGGCGCCACCAACGGGATCGGCAAGGTCACCGCGCAAGCGCTTGCTCAAATGGGCGCTGCGGTGACCATCATCAGCCGTAGCGAAGACAAGTGCCGCGCCACCGTTACAGAAATCCAAGCGGCCACACACAACCCCAACCTTGATTATATCGCCGCCGATCTTTCTAGCCTTGCAGAAATGCACCGCGCTGCCACCGAGTTCCGCGCCCGTCACAACCGCCTAGACGTGTTGGTCAACAACGCCGGGATGCTGTTCCAAAATCAAGAAATGACCGTAGATGGCTACGACAAAACCCTAGCGCTTAACCACTTGAGCTACTTTGTGGTCACGCTTGACCTGTTGGACATGCTCAAAGATACCGCTGCTGCTAACCCAGAGTGGGGCGCACGGGTGGTGAGTGTGTCGTCTAGCGCGCATTCGGTAGGCGCCCACTGGCAAGACCCCCAATATACAAAGAGCTATCAACCCTTCGGCGCCTATGGTCAGAGCAAGGCGTTTAACATCCTTTTTACGGTTGGGCTGGCGAAGCGCTTGCAAGGTACCCAAGTCACTGCCAACGCAGTACATCCAGGGGTGGTTGCCACCGGGTTCGGCCAAAATCAGAACGGGATTGTACGCATGGCGCTAAGGATGATCCGCCCATTCGCCCGCACCCCCGAACAAGGCGCGTCCACCAGCATCTATCTGGCATCATCACCAGAAGTTAAAGCGATCAGCGGCAAGTACTTTGTAGATTCTAAGCCTGCCCGCGTGTTGGCGAATGCCGATGATCCACAGGCGGCTGAACGGCTTTGGGCGCTCTCTGAGGGATGGGCGCAACAGTTACAGCCCGCCGCAGGGGATTAAATCACTGTGCATCAAGCCCTCCCACCCAAGCCCCGCCGTGGGTACGCGGTTGTATGGGCGCTTGGACTAACGCTATTGCTGGTCTTAGGCGCCTATTTTGTTGGGGTACGGGTTCAACTTGACCCTTCCAGCGCCTATGATCGTGCCTATCTGCGTTGGCAAGCCAGCGCGATCAGCAACTATACCATTGCCGTAGATGTGCAAGCCCCCTTCACCACCGCAGGGGTGTATGTGATTACAGTACAGGCCAATGAAATTACCGATGTTACCCTGCATAACCCCGCCGTCTACGCCTACGGGACAGGGAACGTGGGCTACAGCATGTCTCCAGATTTAGGCACCCCCTACACGGTGTTGGGCTTGTTTACCGAAGCCGAACAACTGGTGCGGGGCTTACCACGCCCTTACCTCCACTTGCGCGGGGCTTCTTGGGTACGCTACAACGCCGCAGGCTATGTGCAAGAGTTTCACTACAACCGTTGCGGGATGATCGGCCTGTTGGAAGAATGTGTCGTTCACTATCGGGTGCTGAGTCTGCAAGAATTTTAACAGTTTTTAACGCGCAGATATTGGCTTTTCTGGCAAGGTCGCCTAAACTGTGATCTGGAATCTTGGGGGGCAGCATTTACTATTGTTTAGTGTTCCCCAACTATCTCAAGGAGACTGTATGTCGAATTTTCGTCGCGTGACCCTTTCTGTGGCTGTATTGCTGGCGTTATTGACGGCTTCTGTGGCGTTTGCACAAGAATCTACCTTAACCCCTGAAGATGAAGCGCTTTTCAGCACGGCCAACGGCAACAGCATTGCCGCTGCAAGCATGGACTATAGCTTTAGCCTGAACCTCTTGATTGAAGATGGCGAAGGCGCCCCAATCGAAGCGACCCTGAGCGGTGAGGGCGTTTTCGGCAATGAGTTCTTGATGGTTCTCACTGGGGAAATCACCGATGTTGGCCCCATTGACCTAGAAGTACGCGGTGTGGGCGATATAGGTTACGTGTTGGGCTTGGCCGGTGAAGGCGAATGGCTGTCTTTCAGCCAAGAAGACCTCACCACGCTTGGCGGCGCCTTTGGCGACCAACTCCCCGGCGACCCCGCAGCCTTGATGGAAGGTGACCTGTCTTCACTTGGCCTGAGCGATGACGCTCAAATTGCCTTGTTCACGGCTTTGGGCAACTTTGACCCCACCCAATACATCAGCGTTGAAGCTGTTCCCGTTGAAGGCGAAACCGAATTCAGTGCAGATATTGACCTCATCGGCTTGAGCCAAGACCCTGCCATTGCGGAAGTCGTTGCAATTGCACTCCAAAGCCAAGACGCCAGCCTTAGCGCTGAAGACGCCGCTGTGCAAGCCCAACAAGGCGTTGGTTTAGCTCAGGCGATCCTCGCTGGCGGCAACGTGACGGCCTACCAATATATTGACGCTACCACTGAATTGGTAACTGGCGCAGCACTGGACATCAACCTCGGCAGCATTGAATTGGGCGGTTCGGTTAGCCTCCAATTTGAAGTGGCCTTGAACGAATATGATGTAGATACCAGCTTCGTCACCGCCCCAGAAAGCTCCACCCCAGTGGCGGAATTCGCGGGCTAGTTTGCACGCAAACGGGCGCAATCGCGCCCTTGATGTGAATGCGTTACAGATCGTGGCGGGGTGAACACACCCCGCCACGATTTTTATACAGGTCTGTTAGCAATCGTCTCAGGGACGAGGTAGGTCTCGTCCCATGTGTACCCACTAAACACAATCACCGCGCACGGTTTCGATTTTTCGGCGTCGGACGGACGTGACAGGTCACGTCCCTACAGGTCACAACGGTTGTGTAGGGACGCCACCTGTGGCGTCCGTGTTTTACATGCAAAAGACGATGTCGCCAAATCCTTAAGCCCGTAGAACAGCTTTTAACAGCCAGTTGTTAACAGTTTGTGTAAGGTGCTTTTGTACATCAAGGCATCAAGCTCGAACGGATTTCCTCAATGCGGCTGCGGAGGTTGCGGCGGTCTGTCGGGATTTTACCGACTTTCGTCCACTCCCAAATTTCGGTGGCCGCCGTAAATGCAGAGTCTGGCACGGCCACCGCCCGCGATGCTTGCGCCCGCCGCAATAAGCCCTGTTGCCCTTCTCCAACCCACGCCTTAACGGTGCGCCCTACGCCATCTGGCGTACCCGGGTACACCCCCGCCCCCATTTTCAACAGATATTCCACATTGCCCGTCTCTTGGCCGGGGATTACATCGCTAATAATCATCGGCAAGCCCGCTACCAGCCCTTCGGTGATGCTGGCCGCGCCTGCTTTCGTCACCAGCAAATCTGCGGCAGACATCAAAGTGGGCATATCGCGTGTGAAGGGGTAAATCCAAGTGGGTTGGTTCCACTCAGCGGTTTCAAGGCGGCTCTTGAGGCGCTTATTTTTGCCCGCCACAACCACAAGCTGAATATCGAGCTTGTGGGAATTGATCTCGCGTGCCATTTCATACAGCGGCCCCATACCTTCGCCGCCGCCGAGCAACAATACCGTGATTTTGTCTTGCAACCACCCTAAGCGCGTGCGGGCTTCGTCACGGGTGAGCAGTTGTTGGGCAAAACTGGGGTTTACTGGCAACCCGGTAATCTTGAGCTTGTCTGCGGGGACATCAGCCAACAGCCCGCGATCTAGCGCCGGCTTGCTTGGGACGAGAATCCGATCTGCGCGGGGGTCGTACCAGAAGAAGTGCGTTGAGGCATAGTCCGTCACACAGGTGATAAACGGCTGACGCTCTTTGTAAGACATCAGCGCATCCAAAATGGGAGAAACCAACACCGGATGGGTGCTGACAATCACATCAGCGGGGTGATCTTCAAGAATCCGCTTGAAGTAGCGCGCCATCGTGATATAGGTCGTCCGCATGATCGAACGCGCCCGCACTTTGGTGTCGGTGATATTGTGGGCATAGCCCCAACTAGCCTTATTGCGTGCCACCCACGCCGGGTAAATTTCTGGTGCGTACTTCATCGGCGCAGGCGTATATTCCCGTAGGCCGTCTAAAATTTCGACTTGGGCTTCGTCGCCATGTTCAATGATTAAGGCATCCCGCATGGCCGTTGCCACTGCACGATGACCGCCGCCTGTATCTGACATCAAGATTAAGATGCGTTTTGACATAGTTCGGGTCTCTTTCTGGTCAACAGGTGATAGCCTGAGTGCGACAAAGAATTAAAACCCCATTGGGGGCGTAACGTTTTGGGTAACAACTGACCGATACCGCTATTTTAGCGGATTATGGCAAGTTGCGGGGGATCACTTTTTTAACGCTTTTATGGAATTTGCTCCGTGTGAGCGTAATACGGTGATTGCAGTCTGCATTAAACAGCACAATGTCAGACCCCACCCGAATCACCGTCCAAAATTCTGCCCCGCACGGGTGCGGTTTCCGCAAGGTGACACGGTCTCCCTCTTGCACTGCAATAATCGGCGGCATTGCGCTTTATGACCTTTAGATGATGATTTGCTTGGACTTTATAGACGACCCTTGCAAACGGATGTAATATCATGCTGAGGCGCTGTGCCTCACCTTTTATCGTAACGTACAGTGAGAATTTGTATAACCATGACCGACGTTAACAACGACACATATCGTTCGTATTCGGCTACCCCTAATGCGTTTAACGCAGACGGCTATGAACAAGACGCCACAAATCCAGAAGTCATTAAGGTTTCGGCAAAATCGCGCTCGACGGCAGTCGCCGGGGCAATTGCGGGCGTGATCCGCGAATTTGGCTATGCTGAAGTGCAAGCCATTGGCGCCGGGGCGGTCAACCAAGCCGTAAAAGCGTTGGCAATTTCACGCGGGTACCTAGACCGTGACCAGATTGACATTGTATTTACCCCCTTCTTCACCGAAGTAGATATTGATGGGCAAGAACGCACTGCCGTGCGCTTTAGTGTTGAGCAACGCCATCGGCAGTAAGTGTTGGGCTACAAATGGTCATTTCTTCAAAAAACACTTTCGTAAAAGTCCCCCATACCGCCGCATGATACCCCCAATTGGGCAAACTCACGGGCGGGATTGCGCTATTTGGGGGGCTATTCCTCTTTAGGCGCATGAGCGCGGTAAAACCGTTCCCACTCCGTTTCAAATGCCTGCTGCGGATTCATCACCGTTGGCGTTTCTCCTGCTGCGCTCAAGGTTGGCAAGCTCGTCACTAAGCGGTCTTCCAGCACCTTTTCGACAAAATAGATCATCTCGTTGGCCTGATAACTGGCGTTGAAGCGGTGATATAAAAACGACAGCGCGAACAATACCCCGCTGATCCCAGCCAGCAACGCGGGCGGCCACGCCAGCGGCACAATAATCGTCGTGAAAAAGAGCGGTAACCATAGCACATCAAGCAGGTACAACGGGCGGAAGTGCGCCCCTAGTTGAATCCGTGTGTATCCAGAGGTTAAATCCTCCAGCGTGGCCTGTAGGCGTGCCGCGGAGCGTGTACGGCGTTGAATCCGCAGTAAGCCTTCGGTGTAACGCCAATAGTGCTTGCTGTTGGTCAACATCTGAAAGCCGTCTGTGCGCGGCTCTATGTAATAACGCATCCCTTGAATGAATAAGTCGCGGTGATGAAGCCGGTTCGTGCTAGGCTTGGTCGCCTCAAGCAACAAAGCGATGCAGTCAAGGGTATTCCCTTCTGCCAAGAGTGTCACCGTCGGGTAGACCGTCCAGAACACTCGCAATAGTGGATTCTGCCGCTGAAGCGTTGCCATTGATCCAAAGACCCCTTGCCGCGAATGATTCGCCCTATTGTAGCGATGTGTGCGGGGGATTGCAGGGGGATTCAACGCCGCCCTAGCGCAACCGCATAAAGCGCCCCCTCCAGTGCCAGCGTGCCGTGCGGCGTGAGGATCATCCGCCCCGGCGTTCCTAACCCAGTAGAGACATATAGCACGCCATTGGCGTAGGTGACGTTAGTTGGGGTGTCAAACCCCTCCACCAAGACTATCGGCGGGCTGCCGTCGGCAGGGAACTGGGTGAGGCGTCCAGCAAAGCGCGTATATCCGCCCGGGTCTGGCGGGAGTGTCGGATCATACAGGTCAAAGGTGACAGGCATCAGCGCCAACGGCCAGCCCGCCGTCAGTTCGATGACGTACAGGTTGCCGCGATCGTCTACGGCAACGTCAATCGCCGTCGTTAGCCCCGTTATCGTTTGGGTGATCTGCCCGTTGGTGGGGTTGACCCGCACCACCTGCGCGTCGTGTGGCAAGTAGGAAAGACTGCTATTATCCCCATAATAGTCCTTAATGAACCCTGAAAATAGGGCGACCCACAGTTCCCCGCTGATCGGGTCAAGCGCCAAGCCGGAAGGCACGGCCTGCTGACCGTGCGCCAATGGCGGCAAGTCCAGCAGCGTTTCGGCGTTGCCTGCTAAATCCACTGCAATGATGCGGTTATTGCCGCTTTCGGTCACATATAACCGCCCGCGACGCACATCGTAGGCCAACGCATTGAGTGTGCTGCTGCGCTTGATGAATCGGCGTGGGACTTCCCCCTCGATGATTTCAAAAATGCCAACATCGCCGTTGAATAGCCCGCCTTCGGGGTCTAGGTTCGCTTCTTCGGCAAACGGATCATCTTGGGTGTACAGTACACGGTCATTCGGCAAGCGGACAATATCGGCAAGGCCAAACACCTCATCATGACCAGTGCCAAAGTAGCGGAGGCTGTTGTAGCTTGGCGCTTGGCTGACTTGTGTTGTGCGCTCGTTAGGGTCGTCATAGTCGCCGTCGCTGTTCAAGTCGGTGAGGCGCAACACCGTTCCCGTACCAACGGCCTCGCCGGGGATGTCTGTGCCTTGCCCGGCCTCAATAACCAGTAACCCGCCATCGGGCAATACAGCCACCCCACGCGGATTATTCAGGTGGCGGGCAACCTGCTGAACGGTCACATTGGGGGCTAACGTCAGGGTGGCGAGCCATGTCGGGTCAGCAGTTGAGGGGGAGGCATCCCCCTGAGCAACTAAGATCAACAAGGCAAAACTCAAGTGTTTTATATTCATGAGGCTATAAATCTCACGATTAGGGATTTACAACAATCGTTGTCAGGTAGAGTAAGTCACCGGCTATCTCTCCTGATTGAGTGGTGGCAACCTCAACCTGTAAGGTTTCTGGAGAATACACCCCTAACAAGACACTGTAACTCCCGGGGGCTAGGTCACACGGCACTAACAAGGTACGGCGGTCGTAGTATAGATTGCCTACTTGCCAAAATTGTGTAGGGGTGCTTGCAATAGTATCTACCCGTGCCACCCCATTGCCGTTAGCGTCTGCTAATGTTAAAGTAAGGTGGCGTACATCCGTATAAGATTCGGCTTCCCAGAAGCTCACCAATGTTACCGGATGGCATACGTGCGCACTGTAACCGCTGGTCAGTTCCCAATGCAGCAGGCGGTAATCAGTGCCAAACAGAAAATTGGTGTTGAACTCAGGCGGAAGCGCGGCATAGTGGTGAATTTGTATCCCATATTGGGGTTCCATCCAAACGCCTTGTGCAAAGCCATCTGTACCGACCACTATAGATGGCTCATGGGTTAACGATGTGTTGGCTATATTCCGCTCTAGTACCCATAGGGTTGATGCACTATTGATAATGGCATTGACTGCCTCAGTAGAAGTCAACAGTTGTGGGGGATGTGGCAACTTTTGTAACCACGCGGCGGTTTCTGCGGGGATGGTCTGTGCAACATGATAAATGTTAGCGCTGGGAATATCCACCAATAGGCGGTCGCGTAGGTGAATGCTATACCATAGATCGTTAGTGACGATCACTACAGGTTCGCCAGATTGGTAGGCATCCCCTAAAATGTTCGTGTGCAGACCACGTTGATAGCCGCCAATGTTGAAAGCAGCCAAAAGATCATGCGTTACAAACGAATCATTGGTGTGGCAAGGTTCTAAGCGCAGTGGATAGGCAGGCAAGCACCCTTGCAGATATTTAATGTCATTGAGCGACAATCCCCTTGCCAACTCAACCCCCCATGTCCCGAGGTACATATTCACCCCAGCAAGACCAGTAATGCCCACTAAGGTAAAAATTGCCAAAGTACGATAGAGAATTAACCCGAATCGTTGTGCTTGCCAATGACGCTCTAGGGCATAGACGCTTAGGGTAATAATTGCCAGCCAAACTGGAGTGCTAAGGATCATATATCGTTCATGTAAAGCAAACTTTATATCAAAATGCCATCGGGTTACAGCGATCATCGCAATGCTGGCTAAACTAAAGCCTACCATACCTGCCCACCCAGCCCATGCCGTCCACTGATTATTGCGGCTCAACATAGCTACGTGGATAGCCAAAACCAACAGCCCTAAGCCCCCCAAAATAGCACTTGCCAGTGGATTTTCAAAGCCAAGTATAGCCCCCAATACTTGCAAAAAATATTGCACAATCTGGTCTGGGCGATCTAAAACAACTTGACTAGCCCCTGTACTGTTTTCCCATGTGCTGATTTGAATCGAATTGCCAATATAAAGCAGATTGCACACCACCGCCACCAAAATTGTTAGTAATACATAGTGCCACTTACGGTAGGCCGCCGTCAATAGCAAGTAAATGAATACCGCCCCCCACGCCACTAGACCTGAACCCAAGGAGAGTAAGGATAATAAGCAACACGTTAACGCCATTGCCAATGGGATATACCCGGGGCGATTCGTGTTGAGGATCGCTAATGCCAACAAGACAAAGAATAGATTATAGTGCCAACTGGTATATAAGGTAGAAAGCCAAATGACACCTAACTGGGGGCTAAGGGTGAAAGTAGCAATAACGGGCAACAACCACCCCCACGAACGCACACCCGCCCGTAGTGTTAACAAGGTGAGTAATAATGTTTCTCCAACCCCCAACAATACTACAAGGGCAGTTTCATAACGGGTATCCCAATGGTTGATGGCGGTTAATGCACCAGAGGTTAAATACGTCAGTGTATGTCTATGCCCATTGAACATGCGAAGGTATTCGACAGGGGTCACTTCGCCCGTGACTTGTTCAAGCATCAATGGAATGACTGAACGACCGGTATCGTCAATCACGGGGAATCCAACATTGTATAATGTCACAAACCGCAAAAGATAAGCCAATGGAATGAGCGTTAACAACAGCATCGTCAATTGGGCGGGGTTTGCTAACCATTGAAGGCTTGTTTTTATGGCGTGTCTTACCGAAGAAAAATTCACGTTGACAATTCCATTCTATCTAGGCTCTTTGAACTATCTTGGTCATTATGAAGAATCTGTATAGTTCTGAACAGGCTAAAATCGCTCAAAGTGTTGATGTAGAATAAAGGAAGTACAAGGTTAAATTTTGATGTTTTGCGTTATCCCAAATCGTTATCAGCTTGGAATATTAAATAGGGGTTGTTAAGTGGGGCAATATATCCCAACTAGGGGCAGTATATCCCAAAAACGAAAGCATATCTCTGCTAAAAACGGATTTTAAGAGAAGGTTATCCCAAATTTGACGAGTCTTCATCAATTTGGGATATCCAAGAAGGCTTAAGGTTTTGAAAAACGGGCAAAATTGAGTTGAGTCGGGGGGGTTTTTTGGATATACTGATCCTACATCAGAGGGAACTAACTGTCGCATCCCCCAGCAAAAGGGATGACCCCCAAGAACTTTAACTCACCACCTGCTCGGTGTGAGTAAATACAAGATGTGACAATTTTAGCGGTGAAACCTAGCTCAAACAACGCCGTTTGTTGAGGGATGGTACCGTTTTCGTTACTGGCAAGCGCAAAATTGATGTGCTTGGTAGTTAGTGGCTTTATTTTCGGTAGTTGTTAAAACGGGTTGGGCAGTTTGCCTAAACACAGAAAGAAACGGAAAGAATCATCGTGACCCCCCAAGAAGCATGGAGAACCGCACAAAATCAGCTGCAACTCCAGCTAGATCGGCCCAGCTATGATACGTGGATTCAACGGGTGGCGGTATTAAGTTACCATCCTGAAACCCGTCTATTTGTCATGGGCGCGCACAGCAGCATGGCGCTAGAGATGTTGCAACATCGCTATGATCGCAACATCCGCCGCAGCCTTGGGGACGTAATGGGGGCGGAAATTGATGTACGCTACGAGTTGGTCAAAGCCCCTGAACCTACACCACCCACCTATGACCCAGATGATTTGCCGCTGTTCCGCTATTTGTCTCAACAGCCTAGTTCAGACACAGCCAATGCACCGCTACATTCCCACTTACGCCGCCCAACCTTGCCAGAGGCGGTGTCTAGCACACTCAACCCGCGCTACACGCTAGAGCGCTTTATTGTCAGCGGGCGCAATGACTTTGCCTACGGTGCGGCGCGGGCGGTAGCTGAATCGCCCTATGGCAGCTATAACCCGCTGTTTATGTATGGCGGGGTTGGCGTGGGGAAAACCCACCTGCTCCAAGCCATTGCCAATTCGTGCAATACACGCGGGTTGCGGGTGATCTATGCCCAAGCCGAAGCGTTTATGAACGACCTTGTAGAATCCATCCGTTCACGCCAACAGGCCATGTTCCGCGAAAAGTATCGCAATGTAGATGTGTTGGTGATTGACGATGTGCAGTTTATTGCAGGCAAAGAAAGCACCCAAGAAGAATTTTTCCACACCTTCAATGCGCTTTATACCTACAACAAACAAATTATTTTGGCCTCTGACCGTCACCCCGACGAGTTGACGACGCTAGAGCCGCGCCTGCGCTCACGCTTTGCGGGTGGCCTGATTGCCGACATCAAAGCGCCAGAGTTTGAGGCGCGTGTGGCAATTTTGCAGATGTGGGCTGAAGAAGAACAAGTCTACCTTGAAAGTAATATGCTGGAAGAAATTGCTCGGCGTGCGCCAGACAACATCCGTGAACTGTTGGGCGTGTTTAATCAAGTGGTGGCAAAAGTACGCTTTAGCGCACGCGGGGGGATCAACCTCCAAGAGGTCACCACGACCATTGAGCGCTTTACCCAACCGCGCCAACACTTGGTCAAACGGCCAACGCCGATGCAAGTGTTAGCGGCGGTGGCCGTTGAGTATGAGCTTGACCTCAATACGATGATGGGCAAAAGCCGCACCCGCCGCTTGAATGAAGCCCGTCAAACAGCAATGTACCTGATGCGTGAACTGACCGATAGCTCTTTGGCGCAAGTGGGAGACATCTTTGAGCGCACCCACAGCACGGTATTGCACAGTTGCCAAAAGATGTCTGAATTGATGGTGAGTGATGCAGAAACCGCACGGCTGGTGAAGCGCGTCCGTGCGCG
>JBMOFU010000012.1:0-26994 GCA_049318725.1 Phototrophicaceae bacterium
TTTTTGCAGAACGCGGTTGCCCTAACACCCTACCGAACTGCCATCCGGCGTATGATAAAATAAAGGCGCTGGATTTGATTCAGGTTACGTTAGGGGAAAAGACACTTGTCACGAATTCTACTTACTGGCGCAGCGGGCTTTATCGGCTTTAGAACTGCCCAGTTGTTGCTCGAAGACGGTCATACGGTGCTTGGCCTCGATTCACTCAACGACGCCTATGACGTGCGGCTCAAACATTGGCGGCTGGAACGGTTACAACCCTTGCCGAATTTTACCTTCTGCCAGTTGGATGTTACCGATGTTGCCGCGCTAGAAAAGCTGTGGCAGCAACACGGGGGCTTTGACGCCGTGATCCATTTGGCGGGGCGCGCAGGGGTACGCCCGTCAGTAGATCACCCGCGCCTGTATTACGACACCAACACGCTTGGCACGTTGAACCTGTTGGAACTGTGCCGCGCCCATCAGACTGAAAAATTTGTGCTGGCTTCAACCTCTAGCCTGTATGGGGAACTGAACCCAACGCCCTACAGTGAGGACGCCAACACCGACCGCACGATTTCCCCCTACGCCGCCAGCAAAAAGGCCGCAGAGGTGCTGTGCTATACCTACCATCAATTGCACAAGATTGATGTCACCGTTCACCGCTACTTTACCGTTTATGGCCCCGCCGGGCGGCCAGACATGAGCGTGATGCGCTTCATCCAGTGGATTAGCGAAGGGCGCACGGTCAAGGTCTACGGCAACGGGCAACAGTCACGCGATTTCACGTTTGTAGACGACATTGCACGCGGCACCATTGCCGGAATGAAGTATCGCGGCGGCTATGAGGTCATCAATTTGGGCAATGACCGCCCCGCCCTGTTGATGGATGTGTTACATCTGGTAGAGCAGGGCTTAGGGCGCACCGCCAACATTGAATATCATGACCGCCACCCAGCAGATGTTAGCCATACGTGGGCAGACATCACCAAAGCGCGCACGCTGTTGGGCTGGCAACCGCAAACCGACATCCAAACGGGGATTGCCCGCACGATTTCATGGTATCGTGAACATGAAGGCTTTGCGCGCACTATTGAAACGGGTAATTAACGAATTAAGTCGTGGAGTGGCAATTGTGAAAAATTCTAAAAGTTATCCGCAGTAGCCTTGATAATTTGGGGGGCTAGGGCATAATAGTCCATGTATACCATAGGTGGAATACTCATAAAAGGGAACGATCACATGAAGCAATTTGCACGTTTTTGGGTGTTGGCAGCAGTGGCTATCAGCGCTTTTGGGGCAACCCTTTTCGCACAAGATGAAGCCGCTGTCCCTGAAGATTTGGCCGGTTTTTATGCCATCCAAACCACTGGTGGCACGTTGGTGGCGGGTGAAGGCGACGCCTACACACTCACACTTGAAGGCGTTGGGGAAATCCTCCCCTGGGTGATTAACACCCCCTACCTCTATAGCGGCGAAGCAGAAACCAACTTGTTTGTCTTAGACTGGGCAGCCGCAGACGCATTAAGCGGTGTTGCTTCGCTCCGTGCAGGGGAAGACTTTGTAGAGTTAGCCTTGACTGCCCCCGCGTTTGACTTGACCACCGGCACGTTGACGTTTAATGCCACCGTGAGCTACCTTGAAGCGCCTAACGCTGACCCGAAGGCGGGCGCCCCCACCCCACCCGCAGAGTTTGAAGCCACAACGGTGTTTGTCCGCTTAGATGCCGCCTTTGAAAGCGGTGTGGCGGCAGGTAGTGACCTTCGTGCCGAAGGTACGCGGGTAGACCGCAACGAAGATGCTTCCTCACGCGGGGGCGCAGGCCGCGTTCCGCGTGACCGTGGTGGTTGATCTTAGCAAGGCATGATACATCCTGTAGGGGCGTCCCATGCCCCTACACCCCACTATTGATGTGATCCCCCGCCGTAAACGCGATTCCACTGTAGGGGCGCCCTACCTCATTCGTTGGGCAAAAACTCGGCGCGGTTTTGGCGCAAAAGCTGGTCAGCCAGCGCGAAGTCCTCATGGGTGCCTGCATCCAGCCATTGCCCCGCAAACGGAAAGGTCGCCACGCGCTGCCCCGCCGCGATCAACTGATTGACCAAGTCTGGCACATCCAGCCAGCCGTTAGCGGGGATTATGCCCAGTATGCTAGGCTCAAAGCAATACACGCCCATGCTAACAGGGAACGGCAGTTTTGGCTTCTCTTGATAGGCGGTGATGTCGCCGCGTGAATCCAGTTGCAGCACGCCCAACTGAATCTGTTGGCTTTGGATGAAGCGCCCCACCGTCAGCGCGGGCTGTTCGCGGCGGTGATAGTCCATCAATGCACGGTAATTTAGCGTGCTGATGATGTCCCCATTCATCACCAAGAACGCGCCATCGCGCCCCAGTCCGTTGAGGCTGCTCAAGCCGCCTGCCGTCCCCATCAGTTGGTCTTGCGGCACATGGATCAAGTTCACGCTTGGCAACCGTTGCGCCAGCGTGGGCAAATACGCCCCGATTTTGTCGCTCAACCAGTGCGATGTGACATAGATTTCATCAAAGCCGTAGTACACCAACTGACGGATCAGCAGTTCTAAAATCGGTTGCCCGCCTAACTCTAGTAGCGGCTTGGGCGTTTCGAGCGTGAGCGGATGCAGGCGCGTTCCCTTGCCTGCGGCGAGTATGACAGCTTGCATTTGGGAATTGTCCTTATGTGTGCGATTATACCTGTATGGACAAGGCTTGCGTTGTACGGCCTTGTCCTCCGCAAAACAGCCCTACACTGCGCTGAAGCGTTGCGCGACAGCGATGGTCGTTTGTAACAACACATTCGCCCCGTTGACCACATCTTCCCAGCGTGAATATTCATTCGGAGACAAGCTAATCCCCCCCACAGACGGGATGAAGATCATCAGGCTTGGCACAAGGGCGGCCATCGGTTGCGCGTCATGCCCGGCATAGCTCAACATATGGCGGGTGGGCAAAGCCAGCTGGTCACACACCTGTTGGGTGAGGGCAATCATCGTGGCATCCATCACGGCGGCGGGCATATGCTCTTTGTCGGTGAACTGGGTATTGAGCCGATAGCGCTTGCCGCACTGTTGCGCTAAGTCCAGTAAGGCTACCCGCATCAGTTCCAGCTGGTCAGCATCAGGGTGGCGCCACTCTAAAAGCGCCGCCGCACGGTTGGGGATCACGTTAAAGATTGCGGGTTCGACGCTTAAATCCGCCACATTGACCGTGCCATCGGGGAAGCGTTCCGCCACTAAGCGGTGGGCTTCGGTAATGAAAACCGCCGCCCCCTGAAGCGCATCTCTGCGTTTGGGAGCGGCGGTAGTGCCACTATGCCCGGTTTGGCCGTGAAAGGTCACCAAGCTGGTATGTCGCCCGACAATCCCTTCTACAACGCCGATGGGCAATTGGGCTTGTTCTAGCACGTCGCCTTGTTCCACATGCAGTTCAAGAAAGGCCGCTAAACTGTTGGCGGGGCGTTGCGCCTGCGTCAGCTTGTCTAGGGTGATCCCTGCACGGTTCAACGCCGCACGGAAGGTGGCATCGCCGCCACGCGCCTCTTTGAGCTTTTCTAGTGCCAACTGCCCGGCAAGGCTGCGGCTGCCCAACAAAGATAACCACGTCCCCTGCGCGTCGGTGAAGTTCATCACCTCAATGTGTAGCGGTAGGGGTAAGTCGGCGTCGCGCAACGTGCGGATGACTTCCAGCCCGGCCAACACGCCCACTGTGCCGTCATAGCTGCCGCCGTTGGGGGGCGTGTCTAGGTGAGAGCCAATCATCAGCGTTTGCGCGTGCGGGTTATCACTGCGCCAGACGCCACTGAGGTTGCCTGCCTCATCATCCAGCAGGGCAAAGCCTTCTTGCTCCACAAGGTTAGCAAACCATGCCCGCGCTTCAAGGTCTTCGGGAGACAACGCCGGGCGGTGGATGCCGCCAGAGTCGGTGGCGCCGATGCTACAGATGATGTCAAAGTCTTCAAGGAGGCGGTCTGCGTTAATACGAAGTTGATCGGTCTGGATCATGTTCCACGAGTGAGACATGTGATGTGGGGTTCCCCAACAACGTGTTCAACAACAGGTATCCCGTTAGCTTAACATGATTCGCCATTGCTGTGTAGGGGACGAGCGGCAAGGTGGGGCAATCGCGTTCTAAATATCAAGATATTATTGAAAAGTATTCTAAATTATATCGGCATGAACTATCATGCCCCATGTGTACCCACTTAACACAATCACCGCGCACGGTTTCGATTTTTCGGCGTCGGACGGACGTGACAGGTCACGTCCCTACAGGTCACAACGGTTGTGTAGGGACGCCACAGGTGGCGTCCGTGTTTTACATGCAAAAAACGATGTCGCCAAATCCTTAAGTTGGTGCCTATGGGGCATGAACTATCATGCCCCTACACATACACATGCACATCATCCCACGTTATCAATCCTGTGTTTGCCGCAATTGCCCCAATCCAACCGCCCGCTTCACTTGTTACTTTACGTCAGAGCGTTTAGAATATGGGGTTGTGAAAACAGACGCAATCACGGCGGCGGGTCTTTAGCCTGCTCCCCCCCTCCGTAACTCAGATTGTTTTGTATAGAGGACTTGTCTATGGCCGAAATGGTGAAAACCGATACTGTTACCGTCACAATTGATGGGCAGGCGTTTGAGTTCCCGAAGGGGATGAACCTTGTAGACGCCGCCAAGACCATCGGGAACGATATTCCGGTGTTCTGCTACCATCCCAAACTGTCGCCGGTGGGGATGTGCCGTATGTGCCTTGTTGAAATGGGCAACGTCGTCAAAGACCGTGCCACTGGGGAAGTCGTCCTCAAGGACGGCCAGCCCGAAGTGCGCTGGATGCCCAAGCTACAAACGGCCTGCACCACCCCTGTGAGCGATGGGCTGTACATCCGCACGACCACGCCCCAAGTCGAAACCGCCCGCAACGACGTGCTGGAGTTCTTGCTCACCAGCCACCCGCTCGATTGCCCGGTCTGCGACAAGGGCGGCGAATGTCCGTTGCAAAACCTCACCATGTCTCATGGCCCCGGCACGAGCCGCATGGTTTTTGAGGACAAGCAACACCTTGATAAGCACTACCCGCTTGGCGATTTGATCTTCCTAGACCGTGAACGCTGCATCCAGTGTGCGCGTTGCACCCGCTTTCAAGCAGAAGTGGCAGGCGATGATGTGTTGGCCTTCCATGAGCGCGGGCGGCGTCTGCAAATCATCACCAACAGCGATCCCGGCTTTGACAGCTACTTCAGCGGCAACACCACCGACATTTGTCCCGTCGGCGCGTTGACCACTGCGGACTTCCGCTTTGGCGCACGCCCGTGGGAACTCACCAGCGTTGCCAGCATCGCCCCACACGACCCGCTCGGCGCAAACATCACGCTTTCGACGCGCATTGACCGCGACTTCGGCGGGCGCACGATGATTAAGCGCGTCATGCCGCGCCAAAATGAGTACGTCAACGAAATTTGGGTAGACGATAAAACCCGCTTCGGCCATCACTTTACCCGCGACGAAGCCAGCCGTTTGGCCGCGCCGCAGGTCAACGGCAAAGCCGTGCGTTGGGCAGAAGCCTACAGCGCGGTAGCGGGCTTGCTCAAGGCCGCCAACGGTGACATTGGCGTGATCGCGTCTAGCTATATGACCAATGAAGACCTGTGGGCGCTCCGTCAATTGGCCGAAGGCTTAGGCAGCACGCGCTTCGGCGCATGGACGACCCACGCCGGCGCTGAAATCGTGGCACAGGTCGGGCTAGGCAAGGGTAGCAACCTGAGCAAGCTGGGCAAGGGTGACGCCGTGTTGGTGATCGCCAGCGACCTAGAAGAAGAAGTGCCGCTTTACCGCCTACGGATCAAGCAGGCTGCCGAGCGTGGTGCTGCTGTGTATGTGGCGAATGCCCGTGCCACCCGCATGGATGACTTTATTCCGCGTAGCCGCCGTCTGCGCTATGCCGCTGGCAGCGCTGCTGAATTTATCACCACGCTGGCGGCAGAAACCCGTGATGCGCTGGTCAAGGCCAACAACCTCGTCATCATCGCCGGGGCAGAAGGGCTAGACGTAGCTGGCAGCCACGCCTTGATGCAGGCCGCCGCCAATTTGCTGATTGAAAGCGGGCATGTGGGCAAGCCGAACAACGGCCTTGTCGGGACGTTCGCCGGGCCAAACGGCATGGGCTTGCACTATATGGGCTATAGCGCTGAATCTACACAAGACTTGATCGCCAACCCGCCGAAGGTCTTGATCGTCGCGCAGGCCGACGTACTGTATGACGACCCCGCCGCCGCTGCATGGCTGGCAAAGGTCGAAACCGTCATCCAATTGACGCTGTTCAGCGGGGAAGTCATCCCGTCCGCACAGGCCGCGCTCCCCATCCAGAGTTTTGCCGAACGCGACGGCAGCTACACCAACATTGAGCGCCGCGTGCAACGCTTCTACACCGCACAAGGCCCAATTGGGGAAGCCCTGCCCGCGTGGCAGGTTGCCAGCCGTATCGCCGCCGTCATCGGCTTAGGCAAAGAGTACCGTAGCGCCGCCAACGTGATGCAAGACATCATCACGGGCGCGCCAGCCTTTGCGGGCTGTAGCTATAAGCAGCTTGCCCACGTAGAAACCCAATACCCGATTGTCGGGCGTGAGGATGTCTACTACGGCGGCACGGCCTACGACAACAAAGGCGGCTTAGGCGTGCAGATCGCCAGCGACGCCGACAACGGCGCAGCCGTCCATATCGAAGCGGTAGACCTGCCAGCGGTACCGAGCGCAAGCAACGGCCAACTGTTGATTTTGCCCACCCGCGAACTGTACAACCGTGAGCGCGTGTTCCGCCCAAGCATCAAAGCGATGATGTCCCCGCGCACACCCGCCGCCTATGTTTCGCTCAGCGAAGCCGACGCGCACACGCTTGGTGTGGCCGAAGGCGACACCGTAACGGTATCGTTTGACGGGGGCGCGGTCACGGTGGCCGCCCACATCAACGGCGCACCACAGGGTGTAGCACTGTTGCCGCGCCACCTCACCGACGCTGCTACGCCGATGACGCTCACGGCAGGCAGCATCAGCAAGGCATAAAGACGGTATATAATGGTACGGGCGCAATATATTGCGCCCGTACTAACTAACGTCATTCACCTGTAGGGGCGCGCAGCGCGCTGCGCCCCTACAACACAACCATCACGATCATTTGAACGAAGGAAGCACACCCGATGTTTGGTTATGATCCCGCAAGCGTTATTATGTGTTCAGATAGCTTTTGGTGTTCAATCATTCAGCCGATTGTCGCCTCGTTGCTGATCTTCTTTGTCGTCCTCACTGGTTTTGCCTATACCACACTGCTTGAACGCAAGTTCATTGCGTGGTTTCAACAGCGCAGTGGCCCCAACCGCGTCGGCCCCGGCGGATTTTTGCAACCTGCCGCCGACGGCCTGAAGCTGATCTTCAAGGAAGACATCATCCCTGCCCACGCCTATAAGACGGTCTACTACATTGCCCCAGTCTTAAAGACCGTGCCAGTGCTGGTGTTGTTCGCCGTGTTGCCGTGGGGACCAGACATCAACATCCCGTGGTTTAACGGGGACTGGTACCGCATCAAGTTGGCGATCTCTGAAATTAACGTCGGCGTGCTGTGGTTGCTGGCGTTGATGAGCCTCGGCACCTATGGGATGGTGTTGGCGGGCTGGTCAAGCAATAACAAGTACGCCATGCTTGGCGGGTTGCGCGCCTCGGCACAGATGGTCAGCTACGAACTCAGCTTAGGGCTGACGATGGCCGTGCCAATGATGATTGTCGGCACGATGAACATTCAAGACATCGTGAAGGCGCAGGAAGTCGGCGCGCCGATTTTAGGCTGGTTCGTGTTCCAAAATCCGTTGGCGGCGGCCATTTTAGGCATTGCGTTGCTGGCGGAAGTCGGGCGTTCACCGTTTGACTTGCCCGAAGCCGAACAAGAACTCACGCAGGGCTTCATGACCGAATACAGCGGGATGAAGTTCGCTATTATCATGATGGCCGAATATCTGGGTATGATCGCCGTGAGCATGATCTGGATTTGCTTGTTCTTCGGCGGCTGGGGCTTCGGCGGGAACATCGTCAGCAATGTGCCGATTTTGGGGCCGGTGGTGATGCTCGGCAAGATCATCGCTGTGTTGATTTTGATGGTCTGGATTCGCTCGACGTTGCCGCGCTTCCGCTATGACCGCTTGATGGCGTTCGGCTGGAAGGTCATGCTGCCGCTGTCGTTCATTTCGGTGATGTGGACGGCCATCTCGTTAGCCGTTGGAGACAGCGCCAACAGCCCAGTGCTGTACGGCGTGGTGAGCACGATCTTCTTTGTGGTGTTGGTGATCGGCGCATACTTGATCTTAGGCCGCAACGACGACCAAACTGCCGAAGATGAAAGCTCGCTTGCCAACGACCCGATGGTGACAGGGGTTTCTCGCGGTCCGGCGGTCATTGCTGTGGAACTGCTCGGTAACCTGATTGCGATCCCCTACACCCTGTTTGATAAGCTCGGCCCCAAGTTGGCACAAGGGCGTGACCGTACCGTGCGCGAACTGCGCGAGTTCAGCGCGACCTATGGCGACGCCAAAAAAGAAGAACCCGCCGGGGATTAAGGCCAATTGATTACCCCCTATCCCTAACCCTTTCCCCCATGCGGAGAAAGGGGACTTCACAAAAGTCCCCTCTCCTGAAGGGGGAGGGGATTTAGAGGAGGGGTTATTTGCACAACGCCCACAAGGACTTTGGAAGGACGTTTACCCATGAATATCATCAAAGGCTTTGCGACCACGCTAAAGCACATCTACCAAGAAAAGATTACCCTGCAATATCCTGAACAAGAAAAAGCCTTCCAGCCGCGTTATAAGGGGCGTCATCACCTGCGCCGCTATGAAAACGGCCTAGAGAAGTGCATCGGCTGTGCGCTGTGTGCTGCGGCCTGCCCCGCTGACGCGATTTGGGTAGAAGCCTCAGAAAACACCGACGATCAACGCTACAGCCCCGGTGAGCGCTACGCCAAGACCTACGAAATCAACATGCTGCGCTGTATCTTCTGTGGCTACTGCGAAGACGCCTGCCCCACCCAAGCGATTCAACTGGGCAGCGAACACCGCCTGAGCTTCACCGACCGCCGCGACGCCATCTACACCAAAGACATGCTGATTGACCCGTCCTTGCCGGGCGCAGGCTCCACGCCGCGTCAAGTGCAGCCGGGCGAGTTCCCCCGTTCGATCCCAGACATGGCCGACCCGTATTAAATCCGCTTTTGGGGGCGTCCCGCCGAGACGCCCCTACGGAATCGTTGTTCCCTGTGTACGTATCAACGTAATTTTCTGAGGGTTGTACGCCAACCCCTCCCTAAATCCCTCCCCCACAGGAGAGGGACTTTCCGTATTCGTGAATTGCCCTGCTCCCTTTCTCCCTGTGGGGGAAAGGGTCGGGGATAGGGGTTAGATTGCCCTACCCACGCGGACGCACGGTCATCGGCATTCCATAGCGCGGGGAAGTCGTAATCAACCGCAACGGTTCCACTTTGGCATCGGCGGCTAAGGTGAAGTCATAATGCTGCACGAACATCGCCAGCAAGATTTGCGCTTCCATCATGGCAAAGTGGTTGCCGATGCACACCCGCGGGCCACCGCCAAACGGCAAATAGGCGTATTTGGGGATGTTCGGCTCATTTTCGGCATTAAAGCGTTCGGGGTCAAACTCTTGGGGGTTCTTCCACCAGCGCGGATCGTGATGCAGTGCGTAAATGGGGATCAACACCGTCGTGCCGCCCTCTAGCAAGTATCCGCCTAGTTCTAAGTCTTGCGTGACATAGCGCCCTAGTGTAGATACCGTCGGTTCGTAGCGCATGGTCTCTTGAATGACCATCGTGGTATAGGGCAGTTGGCGCAGGTCGGCCAAGCTGGGCGCACGCCCTTGCAAGACGCCATCTACCTCTTGGCGCAGTTTTTCCAAAATCGCCGGGTGTTGATCTAGCAGGTAGAGCGCCCATGTGAGCGTGTTGGCGGTAGTTTCATGCCCGGCAAAGAACAAGGTGAGGATGTTGTCGCGCACGAAGTCATCAGACACGGGGTTGCCGTCTTCATCTTTGGTATTCAGCAACAGGGTCAACAGGTCATTGCGTTCTACGCCGGGCTGTTGCAGGCGCTCTGCCGACAAGCGGGTGACCAGCGCGTCTAATAACTCGTTGATCCCGCGCACATGCGCTGGCAAATTCGGGCGCATCCAAGTGGGCAACGGCGCTTTAATGTCGCCCACCGCCACCTGTTGCGCCGCCCCGCCCAAACTTTCTAGCTCTGGGGTGTGTTCCATGCTAGTGCCAAACATCGTATCGGCAATGATGTGCATGGTCACTTGCGTCATGTCGTGATAAATGTCCCGTTGCCCGTTGGCCTGCCATTCGGCCATCAAGGTTTGGGCATATTGGGTCATGGTGTTGGCATAGCTTTCAATGTGGCGGGTGTGCATCAAGGGTTGGATGAGCTTGCGTTGCGGCTTCCATGCCTCATGCCCGGCGGTGAGGATGCCCCGCCCCAAAAAGCGTGCCAGCGCCCGCTTTTCGCCGGGGCGGTCATCGGGTTTAGCGAACAGATGAAAGCGCTTGACCAAAATATCGTGGATCATATCTGGGTGGCCGACCACGTACAACGGTTTCGCCACAGTGTTCAACTGTACAAGGTCGTTTTCACGCAGCGCATCTACAAATAGGGCTACGGGTAAATCTGGCACGCTTATCATGGCGGGCAACACGCCCACCAGCGGCCATTGATGGCTATAGAGCGGGACAGGCTTGGCGGGTGTCGCAGGCAGTGTGTTTTCCATTGGGGGATGCCTCACAGTCAAAAATTAGGATTTGATAAAGCCAAGCATATGAGAGACAATCGGCGGCGTCAACCACTTTTTGATGACTCGTGTTACATAACGTACAGGTGTCTATTATGGATCGTCGGATTCAACGCACGCAAGAGGCGCTCCAGACCGCGCTGTTAGACCTCATCCAACAAATGCCCTACGAACAGATTCAAATCCAGCACATCACCGACCACGCGCAAACCGCACGGGTGACGTTTTACCGCCACTACAGCACCAAAGACGAATTGCTGTTGGCAAGCCTAGACAGCATCTACGCGCAGATGAAAGCTGCATTAGCGGGGATGACCGCCTTGCAAGTGTTAAACATTCAAGAACCCAGCGGCGATTTCTTGCTGTTCAGCTTTGTGGAGCGCGAACGACGCTTGGTGTATCGGCTGATGATGGGGCCGCTCTCTGGGCAAATTCAGCTGCGGGTGCGTCACTACATTGTGGAGCAAGTGCTACACGTCCTCCACAAGCACCCCAAAATGGTCGGCTTGCCGTTAGACCTGATTGCCAACCATGTGGCAACTGTGATTTTGGGCAATATGCTGTGGTGGTTGGCAGACATGGAAGCCGCCCCCAACAGCCCACCGACCTATAACGCCGCGCAAATGGCCGCGCTCACGCACAAAATGGCGCTGTATGGGGCGTTTGCCTACGTCGGGCGGCTGGATTTGTTGCCGATCCCCGACGGCGTAACCGTGGGGATTGCACCGTAGGGGCGCAAACTATTGCGCCCTACAACATACGCTGAAAATTTTGTTACAATACAGGGGACGCTGTAGAAGTGAGTTGAACCCATGCCCCCACCCACTCCATTGCCGTTTGTCGGACAAGCCTTCATTCAATTGATGCGCCAACACCGTTACCTGCTTGAGCAAGGCTTAGGCAAGTTAGGGTTACACGTCGGCCAAGAGATGATCTTATTTCAGTTGTGGCAAAAAGACGGTGTGACCCAAAGCGAAATCAGCGGGTGCATCGAAGTGAGCGCGCCGACGGTGACCAAGATGTTGCAGGGCTTAGAGGCCAACGGGATCATTCTACGCCAGCCTGACCCGCATGACGCACGGTCACTGCGCGTTTACCTGACGGAAAAGGGGCAGGCACTTGAACCCGCGGTCTGTGCGTTGTGGCAAGACACCGAAGCGCAGATGCTCCACGGCGTCAATGAGGCCGAACGGCTATTGCTGCTGCGCCTGCTCGATCAAATGCGCGAGAACCTCTCAAAAAATCCGAAGTAAGAAACGCCAACGTTGTCCCCTCAAGGTATTTAGCCAGCTAATCATTCCTAGAGGAGGAACTCATGGCAACTGTAACCCATTCTACGACGGCTACATCTGCTAAATATCCCATTCTGCGTGTATTTATGGGCGGGATTGCGGGCGGCATCGTTGGAGCAATATTAAACGTGATCCTGTTTTTTGTGGCAGGGAATTTGTTAGGCATCGAACTGGTTGTGCCCCAACCCCCGGATATGACTGTCATCGGTGCGTTACCCTTGATCGCGGTGATTATGGCAACGCTTATGCCTAGCATTGGCGCGTCAATCTTGTTTTGGGCGTTACAGCGCTTTGTGCCGCAACGGGCAACCATCATTTTCTTGGGTATTTCAGTGGTGTTCTTGGTGCTATCGTTGCTGTTTACGCCACCCGTCCCGAACGACGTAAAAATCATCCTTTCAGTGATGCACATCATCGCCGCTGCCGCTATTGTGGGCGGCTTGAATAGCCCGTTATCCCGCGCCCAGTAATGCCGAATCTGCCGCTAGGGGCATGAACTATTATGCCCCTGTTGCTTACCCCCTAAATGTTAACGTGTTTCTTTTACTTTTATCGGATATGCCCCCTCAACGCTTAACATTCCGTATGATAGAATAGCCACGCTCACTCAGATACCAAGCAGGATAAAAACAACCCGTGATTCAAACCCGCAACGATATTCGCAATGTCGCCATCATCGCTCACGTTGACCATGGCAAAACCACACTCGTAGACGGAATGCTCAAACAGGCGAAAGTCTTCCGTGAAGGCACTGTCATGGAAGAGCGTGTGCTAGACAGCAACGACCTAGAGCGCGAACGTGGCATTACGATTCTTGCCAAGAATACCGCCATCACCTATAACGACACCAAGATCAACATTGTAGACACCCCCGGCCACTCCGACTTCGGTGGCGAGGTAGAGCGCGTGTTGAACATGGTGGACGCCGCCTTACTGCTCATTGACAGCGTAGAAGGCCCGATGCCCCAAACGCGCTTCGTATTACGCAAGGCGCTTGGGCTTGGCTTACGCATTATCGTGGTCATCAACAAGGTTGACCGTGCCAGCGCCCGTTTGGACGAAGTGCTGAACGAAACCTTTGACCTGTTCATTGAACTGGGTGCCACCGACGAACAAGCCGATTTCCCGGTCGTGTATGCCATTGGCCTGCATGGGCGTGCCGGCTTGAGGGCTGACGCGCTGGCCGAAGACCTCACCCCGTTGTTCGACACCATCCTAGAAAAAGTCCCCGCGCCAGAAGTAGACATGGACGCCCCCGCAACGGCGTTGGTGACGACGCTGGAATACGACATCTATAAGGGGCAACTGGGCATTGGCCGTGTACGCTCTGGCACGTTCAAGCGCGGGATGCCGTTGGTACGCCTGACTCCCGAAGGCGAGCGGGTTACAGGCCGCGCCGATTACCTGTTCACCTTTCATAACTTGGGCAAGCAAGAAACCGACACTGTGACCGCTGGCGACATTATCGCCATTGGCGGCTTTGATGGGATCAACATCAGCGACACCATCGCCCACCCCGACGTAACCGAAGCGTTGCCGGGCATCGCCGTAGAAGCCCCCACCGTGCGGATGACCTTTGGCATCAACACGTCACCGTTTACTGGGCGTGAAGGCAAGGTCGGTTTGGGAACCTCACGCAAGTTGCGTGAACGGCTCTACCAAGAACGCCGCTCTAACGTGGCCTTGCGCGTAGAAGACGGCGACAGCGCCGAAAAATTCGTCGTCAGCGGTCGCGGTGAGTTGCACTTGGGCATCTTGATCGAAACCATGCGCCGTGAAGGGTATGAGTTTGAGGTCAGCAAGCCAGAAGTCATCTTCAAGGAAGATGAAAAGGGTCACACGCTAGAACCCGTTGAAGAAGTTGAAGTCGAAGTCGCTGACGGCATGGGCGGCGTGATTATGGAACTGCTCGGTGAACGTCGCGGTCAGATGATTGACATGCAAACGTCACAAGGCACCACCTTCATGAAGTACATCGTCCCCACACGCGGTTTGCTCGGCTTCCAAAGCCACTTTATGCGCGCCACTAGCGGCATGGGAACGGTCAGCAGCGTCTTTAAGGAATATCAACCGTTGATGGGTGAAGTTCCGGGTCGGCGTTTTGGTAGTCTTGTGGCGATGGAAGGCGGCGTCGCGTCCTCTTACGCGCTACTGGGCGTACAACAACGCGGTACGTTCTTCATCGGGCCTACGACTGAAGTGTATGAAGGCATGGTCGTTGGTGAACACATCCGCCAAGAAGACCTTTCGGTGAATGTGTGCAAGACCAAGCAATTGAACAACTTCCGCGGCAAGCCGAAGGAAGATGACGGCGGGTTGGAATCGCCACGCCGCTTGTCTTTGGACGACTTTATCGAGTTGATGGCTGGTGATGAATTGCTAGAAGTCACCCCAACCTCTTTGCGCCTGCGTAAGCGCATCCTTAAGACCGATGACCGCCTGCGCGAAGACAAGCGGATGCGTCAAAAGGTGATGGGTTAAGCCTAACCCTACATTTCACGCAATAATCTTTAATTCCTATATTGTCCTATCAGGATGTTCCTGATAGGATTTTTGTGTTTATGTGATTACTCATGGATTAAGGGCAGGTAATGCAAGCCTCTCAGCGTAATATTCAACCCCTAATTGACGGTCAGCTACAATATGTGGTTCCTTTGTTCCAACGTCCTTATAGCTGGGATAAAAAACAATGGCAAACCCTATGGGAAGATATTGTGATGTTATGCGAGGAAGAACCCACAAAACACCACTTCATCGGTTCAATCGTCACGATGCAGACCGTATCCGTGCCAGAAGGTGTTCCAAAGTATTTGTTGATTGACGGTCAACAACGCCTTACGACACTATTTATTATACTGGCTGTTTTGCGAGACAATGCCCTCCATGAGCAACATGCTGCCGAGCTTAACGAGGTTTATTTAATTAATCGCTACAAGCCAGATTTTGATCGGTATAAGTTATTGCCGACTCAAGTAGACCGAGACCACTTTATTAACCTCATTGAACGTCGGCCAGTGGATACTAACCATCTCATTACGCGGGCTTATCAGTTCTTTGAGTCACATATAAGGCGAACCCCTCACAACATTGACCGACTCAAGCGGGTGATTACCTCGCAGCTTTCTGTTGTGAGCATTGTGCTAGACCCAAATGACAACCCATACCTTGTGTTTGAAAGCCTGAATGCTAAGGGGCGCCCCCTTACTCAAGCTGACCTTATTCGCAATTTCTTTTTTATGCGAATTCATCCTAACGAACAGGCCAAAATCTACCAAGACTATTGGCAACCTATGGAAGCTCGGCTTGGTGAAATGCTCACAGAGTATATCCGACATTACTTAATGAGCTTTGGGCTGGTTGTGAAAGAGAATGAGATTTACTTCACCCTCAAAGATCGTGTAGCAAACTCAGACGCCATCCCCGCCCTTGCTGAACTTTCTGCCAATTCGCAGTATTATCAGCGTTTTTTAAACCCACAAGAAGAACCTCACCCTGCTATTCGTGAAGCACTAAAGCGCTTACGTCTAATGGAGATCACCACGATTTACCCCTTTTTGCTTTCATGTTATGCAGATTATGCGAATGGTGGGTTGGTCGTAGGCGACCTTCTACAAATTCTAGCTGATGTAGAAAACTTCTTAGTGCGCCGTTTTGTATGTAATATCCCCTCGAACGGAATCAACAAAATTGCGCCAGTCTTATATGAGCAGTCCCAAAGTGAATCTACTGCTAATCAAATCCCATTTGTGACGGCAGTACGCAAAGTGTTAAGCAAACGTGACTATCCCAAAGACACACAATTTCTTGAGGGATTGAAGGCAAATCGTCTCTATGGTGGTGGAGATCGTCGCTCGCAAACGCGAGTTATCTTAGAGGGGTTAGAGCGTAGTTTCGGCCATAAGGAACGAGTTGATTTTAGCCATCTTTCTATAGAGCATGTGATGCCACAAACCCTAATCCCTTGGTGGGAATCTCACTTGGGTGAAGAATGGGAAACCACCCACGAAATTCATCTACACACATTAGGAAATTTGACGCTTACTGCTTATAACAGTGAGCTTTCAAATGATTCCTTCCCCGAAAAGCAGCGGAGATTACAAGAAAGTCATTTAGAACTGAATCGCTACTTTAGCGATGTAACCGAATGGAATGATCTTGAAATCCAGAAGCGTGCTGAGCTACTGGCACAAAAGGCGCTCAGTATTTGGCCTTACTTTGGAGATTCAACCGCTGTCGCATTTGTTGATGAGGACTTTGTCACCAATAAAACGCCCATTAGTATCACGATTTTAGGTGAACGCCACACGGTCAATTCATGGCGCGATGTTCTTAAAATCACTGTGGATGTTCTGTCAAAGTTAGAGCCTATCGGATTCGAGGGATTGGTTGAAAAACACCCCTCATTTTTGTCCTACGATTCGACGCGCTTTCGGACGAAATACCAGATGGCAAACGGTGTTTATCTACAGGTTAATTTGCCAGCGCGCTACGTTTATCGAATCTGTAAACGTCTTATTGTGGATATTGGTTTAAGCGAAAAAGACTGGCAGATTGAAATTGATTGATAAAAGATACAATATGCTCAAGCGGATGCGTCAAAAGGTCATGGGTTAAACCTCACCCCACGCGCCACCCCCTGCATTTGATGCAGGATCGTTTTTACAGGTGGGGTATATGCCCTGCCACTCTTTTTGCCCTGTTACTCTGTGATAAGGTCTATTATTTTATGAATCTCATGGGCATGAACGGTCATGTCCTACATGACGCCTATATCTGGCAGGGGCATGGCGCGGCATACCCCGACATGATCCTAACCCGCTTATGATGACCGTTGAACAGGCGCTTCAGCTAGAACCGCTCAAGGGGACGCAAGTCGTGGCGGGCGAAGCCGGCCTTCAGCACGCGATTTCTTGGGTGCATAACTCTGGCGTGCCAGACGCCCAAAATTGGGTCAACGGCGGCGAGCTACTGCTCACGACGGCCATCAACATGCCGACTACGCTCGACGCACAGGTAGGGATGATTGAAGCGTTGGCCGAAAAAGGCGTGGTTGCGGTGGGCGTGGCCGTCGGGCGCTTCATTGATGAAATCCCGCCTGAGTGGTGCGCCGTTGCCAATCGGTTGGGCTTGCCGCTCTTGGCCGTGCCGTATCAGGCCAAGTTTATAGATATTGCCCGCGCCATCAATGAGCAGATCAGCCAAGAGAGCGTCGCCATGTTGCGGCGCGCCATGCACATCCAGCAAACGCTTTCTGAATTGGTGCTGAACGGCGGCAACCTCAACGACCTTGCCCGCATCCTTGCCGATTTAATCGGCCAAGCCATCAGCATCGAAAATGAACGCTTTGACGCGCTCGCCAGCGCCAACATCGGCACGATTGATGAGGCGCGCCGCTACACCCTTGAACACGGCCACACCAACCCCGCCCTGATTGCCGCACTAGAGGATGAAGGGATTTTGCATCAACTGCGCTCCACGCGCCGCCCAGTACAACTGCCGCCGTTCCCGCACGTTGGCCTAGAAATGGAGCGGATTCTAGCGCCGATTGTCGTGCATGGCGAAATCTACGGCTATATGTGGCTGATTGGCGACGGTCAACCGCTCAGTGACCTTGACCAGATGGCGCTAGAGATCGGCGCGACGGTGGCGGCGCTGATGCTGCTGCATCAAGAGGCCGTCCAGACGGCTGAAGCATCGCTCAAGGGCAATTGGCTGGCACAGTTGATTCAGGGTAGCGCCCCGCAGCATGAATCGGTGTTGACCGACCAAGCGCTGCGCTATGGCCTAGACTTGCAGCGCCCTTACCGCATGTTGATGCTCCACTGGACAGACACCGAAGGCGTCCCTGCTCGCCTATATCGGCGTGTCAACCGTTTGGTCAACGAGCGCGAATGGCAGGCGATTGTCAGCCAGTTTGCCGGGCAGGTGATTGTGCTACTCAGCGACAGTGAAGCGCTGACGGACGCCACACAACGGATCCATGAGCAGTTGGGGGTAGGGCGGTCGCAAATTGGGGTGAGCGACCTTCAGCATACGCCCAACGGGGTGCAGGTTGCCCATCAACACTGCCTAGAGGCATTGACGATTGCCGCACGCCTGCTGGACGTGCGCCCAACCGTTTACTTTGACGATTTAGGCTACCTGCACACACTCTATCACGCGGGCGCCAGCAGCTTAGACGGTAACCCCTTCGTGCCGCTGTTGCGGGCGCTTCAGGAAGAAGTCCAAGCGGATTTATTCCACACGCTAGAGGTCTACCTCGATCACGGGGCAAACGGCCTTGCCACAGCGGATGTATTGCACATCCACCGCAGCACGTTGAACTACCGCCTAGAGCGCATCCGCCAGATATTGCATAGTCCGTTGGCTGACCCCATCCAACGGATGAACATTCATGTTGCGGTCAAGCTGATGCGGCTGTTCGATGCGCCTTAGCGCAGGCGCTCAATCTTGGCGCGGGCGCTCAATCTTGGCGCAGGCGCTCTATCCGTGCGGTGAGTCGGTTGGCGGTGTTGCCCATCCGCTTGATTTGTTGGGCGTAGTCGTGCGACACTTGATCCATGTCGGTCACTTGATTGCTGATCCCCACCACGCCCGCCAACCATTCATAGAGCGTCGTCACCATGTCGAGTTCAAACGTCCACACCCCGCGAAACTTGCGTTGGTCGTCGGGGTCATCTATGTGAGACAGTTCTTCGGTGGCAAGCGCACTGTAATAGTCGGCACCGTAAGACACCAAGAACCACTCTTGGGCGAGGCGGTCATAGGGCTTGAGCGGCACATAATACAGGTTGGGGATGGCAGGCAACACATCTACGTCTGGGATGCCAAAGACATACGTGCGCTGGCTTTGGGCGGCCAACTGGGTATAGCGCTCCACCTGTGGGATGAACTTGCTCAAGCGTTGAAAGCTAGAAAAGATTGTGGTGCGTGCGCCGTCTTTGAGCGTGGCGTTTTCGATCTCATAGCTAATCACCTGCATGGCGTAGCGGCTTTGAATCACCGTACTTTGTTTCGATACACGGTCTACTAAGCCATAGACTGAAAAAGATGGGTCAACGGCAATGTCTTGTTTTAACATGCCTATGGTCATAGGTAACAATCCCCTGTGTAATATTACAGAACGCTCTATATTATACAGGGGCATAATGAGTAGACGCTTAGGTATGCCTTGAAAGGCTGTTAAGGCAGGGTAGCCACCACTTCAATCTCGACGGCGGCGTTCAAGGGCAATTGCTTGACGGCAAATGTGGAACGGGCAGGGAACGGCGCGCCACTTGCGCCAAAGGCATCGCTGTAGACGGCGTTCATGGCAGCAAAATCGGCCATGTCTGCCAAGAACACTGTAGATTTCACCACATCGCCCAGTGAACAGCCGGCTTCGGCCAAAATCGCCGTGATGTTGGCGATCACTTGGCGGGTTTGGGCGGTAATGTCGCCCTCAATCAGTTTTCCGGTTTCGGGGACGAGTGGCGTTTGTCCGGCGACAAAGACCAAGCCGTTGGCGACAATCGCCTGTGAGTAAGGGCCGATGGCGGCAGGGGCGTGCGGCGTCTGGATGGGGGTTTTCGGCATAGGGTGCGCTCCAAAAAGGCAAGGTGTAGGGTTCAAGTGACAAGATACAAGTATCCAGCAAGGGCAGTGATGAGTAAAGGCAGTAAAACCAGTGACGAGGGATGAGGGATTGCAGCGTCGGCGGACGTGACAGGTTACAACGGTGGTGTAGGGACGCCACCTGTGGCGTCCGCCGCTACACGCCACAAATCGTTTGTAGGGGCGACATAGGTGTTGCCTCTACAATCTATGGCCTGTAGGGGCAATCCGTCGGATCGCCCCTACAGAATCGTTATAATCCGTAGGAGCATGGCACGCCATGCCCCTACTAGCAAGAGGGATATATCTCAATGAACAATATACCCGCACAACGGTTGCACCAGCAACAGATCAGCGCTGCATCACCCCATCCGCCAGAGCAGATATTGGCAATGCTCGGCGCGATTCAAGGCCAAGATTACACGGGCGCGAAGTGGTCGTTAGGGCTAAGGTCGCAGGGGGCAACCGACGCAGACATCGAAGCGGCAATGGCCGACAGCCGTATTGTACGAACATGGCTCATGCGCGGGACGTTGCATCTGGTGGCGGCGGCAGATTTTCACTGGATGCTCAACCTGCTTGCGCCGCGCTTGATCGAATCGTTTGCGCCGCGCTATCGTCAGCTTGAACTGGATTCAGACACCTTCACCCGCAGCAATGCCCTCTTGATAGAGGCGTTGGCGGGTGGCCTTGCGCTGTCACGCCATGAATTATTCGCGGTGCTGGAACAGCACGGGGTTTCTACAGCCGGGCAACGCGGCATCCATATTTTGCAGCGCGCTTCACTGGATGGCCTGCTCTATCAAGCGGCGGTGGTCAAGAATCAGCCAATCTTCCGCCGTGTGGATGAGGGCTTGCCCGCACAAGCGCCACTCATGCGCGACGCCGCGCTGGTAGAATTGGCGCGGCGCTACTTTACCAGCCGTGCGCCCGCCACACTGCAAGATTATGCAACGTGGTCAGGCTTGAAGATGAGCGACGCCCGCGCAGGTCTGGAATGCGTCCAGCCGCAATTGATGGCAGAGGACATCAACGGTCAAACCTACTGGCGACCTATTGCCGACCCCGTGACCCCGCAAGCCTCACCAACGGCCTACCTGTTGCCGGGCTTTGACGAATATCTGCTAGGCTATAAAGACCGTGATGCCGTCTTGCCGCGACACCATGCCCCCAAAGTTTGTCCGGGCGGGAACGGCATATTTTATCCCACGTTGGTGTTGGACGGGCAAATGGTCGGCCTTTGGCAGCGCACCCTCAAAAAGACGGCTGTCGAACTGACGTTTACGCCATTTGATGCGCCCTTCACCGCAGCGGAACAGGTCACTTTTCTACAGGCGGCACAACGTTATCGGCAGTTTTTGTCGCTTCCCACGCACTAGCGATGCGGACAAAGCCAACTTTTTCCAAGATGGGGCGGCTGAACGGGCTGGCGTCCACCACCAGATATTGCACCCCGCGTGCGATGGCATGGCGTGCGCGGGCAGCGACCAATGCGCGGTAAATCCCACGCCCGCGAAACGCCTCTAACGTGGCGCCGCCGTACAGCCCGGCAAACGGATTGCTGGCATCGGTGCTGTAGCGGATCCATGCCGCACTGACCGGTTGCTCGTCCACGTAGGCGGCAAAGAAGGCAGTGTGGTCGGGGAAGGCTTTAATCTCGTTGCTGATCCACTCATTCAGCCAATTGTCGGCGGGGTCGCCAAACACCGGGTTTTGCACCGTGTTGAGTATTTGCCATACATCCTCTGGGCTGCTCACTTGGCGGATGTCGTGGGTGGGCGCGTGTTCCAACACTACAGGGAACGGGTCAAGCGCCAAGACCAGCACGGCTTCTTCGGCTTCAATGGCAAAACCGTGCGCGCGCAGTCGCTCTAGCAGGTCGGTGGGGGCGTCGTAGTCGTAGACCTTCCACTCGAATTGATGGCCGATCATCTTAAAATATCTGATTTCGCGCAAGATCGTTTCTTCGGCAATCGCCGCGTTCAGTTGGCTATAGGGGATGAAACTGCGTGGTGTGCGTTCGTTGACATAACGCACCAACGGGGGGGCATCTTCGCGCCGCATATAGTGGATTTGCGGGTTACGGCGTTCAAATTCAGTATACAGGTGGCGTAATGAATGGGCATCCATATTAGGGGTATTCCTTATTGCCGTTGGCAGGCTCTTGAAAGGCGGTAAAGCGCATAAACGCACGCTCTTGAGGGGTCATGTCTACGGGATATTCGCTGTGATCGTGGGCTTCCATAATGCGGTAGCCCTCTTTCACATAGCCGCGCACAGTATGTAAGCTAATGCCCATTTCGTGGGCGGCAAGGTGTGCGGGCATCCCTTCAATCACCGTGAGCGCAATGGCTTGGCGCACACGGTCAGTCATTTCAGGGTATTGGCGTTGCGGCGGCAGCACATGCGCGCTTTGGAGCAACGACAGCGGGCTATGGCGGGCAACTTTGGCAAGGCTGGCAGTCAAAACGAACGAATAGCCACGGGCATAGACAATCGCCCAAGCGATTTGCAAGCGCACCTCTTGCTTGACGAATACGCCGCGTGCGCCAACCTGTGCGACCGCTTCTAGCAGGTCAAGCACTTGCGCCACAGAGTCATGGCGCGGCAGGGTACAAAAGATCAAACAGTCTGGTAAATGTTGCTGTAAGCGCCGCAGGGTCATGGCAATTTGGGCAGCGGAGCCGCCCTGAACGACATCAAAGACAATCACATCGGGCAGTTCTGCAAAGGGGGTTTCTTCTAGGTGACGCCACACTTGCTCGACCGATTCGGCCAAGTGCGTTACACGGGTACGCCGATCCCACGCCAGATACCCGTTCATCGCCTGAAGTGCGTAGTAGTCGGTATCGAAGATTAACACCTTGAGGTTAATGGATTCAATTTCGACAAAATTTGTCATAGCACCCTTAAGGTTTTCCAACAAAATCCCCCCTGTGATGCAGGTCAATAGTTACGCTCTTGCAGGCTTTACAGCTCAGGAACTGCCCTGATTGAGCCGATAGGCCAACGCTGCTGCGACGGTGGTTGCCAATGGTTCTGCTTGCGCGTTGGGAGTATGGAAGGCCACCGCCAACACAAGCTCTGAGGTAATGGTTTGAATGACCACTTGGCGGATGGGCTGTTCATTACTGGCTCCGTGCCGATAGTGTAGAACGACCTGCCGCGCTTGCCCATAGTTGACCTGCCGACAAGTGTCGTCTGCCACACGGAATAACGTCCGCACCACTGCGGCCAAGCGGGAGGTGCTGTCTTGTTGGTAAAACGTGGAGGCCAACGGGAAGCCCCCATAAGAGACGAGCAACATCCCTTCAATGCTAGGATGCCCGCTTTGGAGGTTGGCAAGGTGGGTTTGTAGTTGGGCGGTGCTTGGGCGTTCAAACATAATGGTTTTCCCATCGGGTCAAGGGCAACATGGGCAGTCGCTTTTTACCATTGTACTGCAAATTTGTCTTGCTGTGGGGGATAGTCGTGGCCTTCCATAGAACGCCCCATGTGTTCCCACTTCACACAATTACAGCGTATGGTTTCGGTGTTTCGGCGTCTTACGGACGTGACAGGTCACGCCCCTACAGGTCGCAATGGTTGTGTAGGGACGCCACCTGTGGCGTCCGCGTTTTACAGGCAAAAACGATGCCCCCAAATCCTTAAGTTCGTGCCGATGATGCCTTCCATAGAACGCCCCTACAAACACAACGGCTGTACGACGGTATCGGTATTGGTGAGCGCGAATACGGCAAAGCGGTTGCCGTCATCGTAGACGCGGCACACTGCAAACCCCGCGTTGATGAGCGCCGCCTGCCATGCGCTAAAGTCCGCGCTGTACGGCACCGGGAAGTAACGCGGCGCGACATCTGGTACTTGTAACGCGGCGTCTTGCGCCATCGCCGCTGGCGTGGGGTAGTAGGCGCGCCGTTTGTCCGTCCATGCGCCTAAGTAGTAATTCAGTTCCCAGCCTAGCCAGCGGTCATAGACAATCGCCCCAAACTCGCGCGTATTCAAGAAGTCCGCTAGGGGGATAATGCCGTCATGCTGGCCTTGATCGCCGCCGATGGGCTGGCCGTAGCCGTTAAAGACCGTCAGCGCCAATAGCATCACCGCCATTGTAGGGGTGACCCATGGGTCGCCCCTACGGTGATTGCGATTTTCGATGATCCCCCCCACCCACACCGCCACCAACGGCAGCGCCGCCAACACATAGCGGTCATACATATTCAGCGGCACGAGCCAATGCAGCACGCCATAGCCGATCAACCACACCAGCACCGCCGTAGGGGAGGGGTTAATCGCCTGCCGCCAATGGATGCCGCGCCGCAAAATCCCCCACAGCGCCGCACCAAGCCATAACGCCGTGATCCACGCATTGCCGAACGCCCACTGCGATAAATCCGCCCACCCCAACAAGCGCGGCCACACGTCATCCGGCGCGATGATCCAGCCCGACGGGGCATTGTTGGCCGTCGCCAGCGTCGAAACCGCGTCTTCTGGACGCACAGAATCCCACAGCGCCAACAGCGCCAAGCCGCACACGATGGGCAAGAAGAAACGGATCAATCGGGTAAATGTTTGTGTAGGGGCGTCCCATGGGACGCCCCTACGGGGGATGATGATCCACAACAGCACCAGCGGCAAGAACAAGACCGCCTGTTGCTTACAGCCGTAGGCCAAAGCCCACGCCACGCCCGCCCATACTGGACGGCGATCCAGTGCGGTGACCAGCGCCAACAGCGCGAACGCGATCATCGGCATATCGGTGAAGGCCGTCGGGCTGAAGATCACCCCATACGGAGACATGCCCCACAGCGCCGCCGCCAGTAGCCCCGCCGCTGAAGACCGCCATACGCGCCGCCCTAGCGCATAGACCGCCGCCACACTGATGATCCCCATAAACAGGCTGAACAGCCGCACGGCAAATTCACCCTGTATCAGGCTCACTTGCCATAGCGCGCCGTCGTAGCGCATCCCCGCCAGCGCCATCGTCAGCGATTGCCCATAGAGCGCCAACGGCGTTTTGTCTAGGTTGCCGGGGAACAGCCATTCGCCGCGCACGACGGCGTTACGGGCAAAGGCGGCAAAGAAGGCTTCATCGGGGTGTAGGCGTGTGTAGTTGTGTAAGCCTTGCACCCGTAGCCCAAACGCGATCCACAATAGGGGGATTAGCCAGCGCATTGGGCGGTTGTGATGTAGGGGCGCAGCGCGCTGCGCCCCTACATGGGGATGCTGTTGGGTCATTCGCGTTTGAAACGCCGCCGCAGATGTGCCAGCGCCACGCGGTCAATTTTGTCTGGAGAGTGGTCTAGGCTCCAGCGTTCTTCAAGGTTCTCATTGCCCACCAGCGCCCAAAATGCGTTTTGCGCCAGTGTATCCCATGTGTGGGTGGGTTCGCCTTCCATGTATCCGCCGCGTACCAAATACGTTTGTAGCTCGGTGGCAATTTCGGGCGTGATCGGCAGCAAGTCTTCAGGCTTGGGCGTGCCGAAAAACAGGTGATGCATCTCTACCAGTTCGGCCAACTTGGTCACGGGGTCGGCGGCGTCGTCCACGCGCAAGTCTACGTAACGGTCGGTATCGCCGCCGTAGCTGCCGTTGGGCTTGACAACCAATAATCCAGCAGCCTGCTTGCCGCGCTTGTCGCCGCCCGCTTTATCCCCGGCGATCAAGGCCGCCAACAGCCGATCTGATAGTTCGCCGCTGGCGTGCTTATAGGCCGCCGCCATCGCCTGTACGACATGCTCGCCCGTGAGAATGTTCCCCTGACAGGCAAAGCCTTCCCCAATCACATGCCCGGCCCACTCGTGGCACTCTGCGCCGGTGTGGACGGCCACCCGCCCGTGTGAATCTACAATGCTAACCTGCCGACTTTCGCGCCCCACGTCGCTGGCAAGCAGCGCGTCTAGCGTCGCTTGCGCGCTTTGGCCGTTGGCTAACATCGCCAGCCCATCAGGACCATAGCCCATTTTAGCCAGCGCTTGCGTGGCAATTGCCCCTGCGCCTGCCCGCGCCCAACTGACGACTGCCGCCGCCGCCATGAATTTGCTGGCAACGGCCACGCCCCACGACTGCTCGTTGGGATCATACGCCACAATGGAAAAGGTGTTCAAGCGAATTGCCATAGGGTGAGTTCCTCGTGTGATTAGCCTTTGGCGCTTACTGTACCGCTGAATTGCCAGATTGTGCAAATCCTCTATGTAGCATCCTCTAGCGCGAAGATTGCCGCAATCAGCCCGCGCAGAATTTCGACAGCGCTGTACTCGCTTTCGCCCACAGAAAAGAACGACACCATCGCCACGCCCTCGCGCAGCGGGATGATGCCTGCGTCGTTAATCACGCGCCCGGTAGTGATCTGTTCGGCGGGGAGTACGCCGTCTTTGCCCGTGTAGCTGTCTTTGCCCAAGATGCGCTCAATCGGTGAAAGGTAGTCCGTCGTGCTAGAGAGCGCCAACAGGTCTAGGGTACGCAGGGCGGCCTCTTGGCGTCGGGCAAAGTCGTTTGGGGCGTCGTTCGGTAATGAGCGCGTCAACAGCGCTTGATAGCCGTTGAGCGTGTCGGTGGCCGTGGTCACATTGCCGACGGCGTGCAGTTCCCCGCCTGCCGCCACCATCCGCCCTTCGCCACTCGAAAAGCGATCATCCACAACGCCTTCTAGCGGGTTATTCGGCCAGTTCCAACTGCTAATGCCGTGTTGCAGCTTGAGGCCATACAGCAAAAAGTCGTTGAACTTTTCTAGCGCATTGCCGAACGCCTGCTGTTCCCCGACCAGCGCCAAAATCCGCCCCGTGTTGGTATTGTTGCTCTCTTGCACCACCGAGCGCAGTTCGGCGCCTTCGCCGTCGTCCCACAGTTCAGGCGGCATAAAGGTATAATAGTAGGCCGGAATCCATGCCTTGAAGCAACTGGCCGTTGGACGCAGCGCGTCGGCGTTGATCCCCACACGGTAGGACTCTATCAGCGTGGCGTCTTGGATCAAATAGCGCCCGACGGCCACCCCGATATTGCGGCTGCCGATTAAATCTTCTAGCGTGCTTTGCAACTGCGCTGCGTTGCTAGGGACGCCCGGTAGCAGGGGGGGGAGGGCAAGCGCGCCCATCAACGTGAGGAAGTGACGGCGGGAATAAACAGTCATGGCAACGGGTGGCCTTGTGGTCAGTGAATGGCAGGCATGATAGCGCACGTTTCCACGCCTGACAACCAAAACCTGATATACGATCCCCCGATGACTTCCCATCGTGAAGAAGCGCAAAGGCCGTTTCGTGATAGACTATAGGTGTGAGTAGTA
>JBMOFU010000013.1:0-26499 GCA_049318725.1 Phototrophicaceae bacterium
GGGCGAAGGGGTTAGGGGATGAGGGGGTTTTTGCCCCGAAACCCGAATGCACCCGGCCTTGTAGCAAGGCAAACTATTAAGCCCCTACAAATACGGTCATTGTTCAACAATAACCCGCAGATTTAGAATGCGATTGCCCTGCCGCAAAGGGTTTATAGGCGTCTGCCGCTCACATTCATGGGGAGGTGAATCATGATGTTTAGTCTGCCGCCATCGCCTCAATTTCTAGCTTCCAATGCGGTAGCAGCAATTGACTACAGATCACCGTCAATGTGGGTTGGTGCGTACCCAGATATTTTTTGCGTAGTGCCATGTTGGGCGCATCATAGTCGGGATGGGCAAGGTAGGTGCGTACCGAAACCAAATTGTGATAGCCCATCTGCGCCGATTCTAGGATGACCCCAATGTGTTGCCAAATCAATTCGCCTTGTTCCTCAAAACGCTCTGGCATGGTTGTGCCATCGGCCAAATATCCATTTAGCCCGCTAATGATGAGTAGACGAGACCCCACGCCGATTTCAATTGCGTGGCTGTAATTGGCATATTGGGGAAAGAGTTTATCCGGATTATGTTTGATGATCGGCATGTTCATTGTCCTTTGCGACGAAATCATTTAACGAGTTTTGCAGATCAATGCTGATCGTTAGTTGCAAGTGCTGAAAGTTGCTGTAGAATCGTGGGTCGCTAAACCCTCACGCAGATTTATACGGAGCCAATATGCCAACCCTCACGTTTAAGTATTATCAAGGTAAACAAAAGCGTAGCAATGGTGGAGACATCCCCGCCGATGGCGACATCATCAAGAAGTACCAACAACTGACCGCGCTCCCTAGCACGCCTTACAGCGGGCTACCGCTGTCTCAGGTCTGCGCCATCGCCATGAGCGAATGGCTGGCAGATGTCAAGGTGCTGGCAGTTGCGCCACTGCCCGAAATTAAAGCCCCGCTTGCTCAAGCCCCTACACAAGTCTCGTTTACCTACGCTGAAGCCAAATATGGCGACATCAAAGGCAAGCTGCGCGCCCTCAAAGAAGTGCCGCAATCGCTCTATCGCCATCAGACCAACGCCGCGATCTACATTTTGGGGATCAACGCATGGTTAGACGGTAAACTGGCAGAGTTGGCGTAAAAACGTCTTGCCGTAGGGAGGAACCTGTGTTCCTCCGTTTTGGGTGGGGTAATACACAGTTACCCTATGCCTGTAAAGATGGGGTTTTAATCTTTCCCAAGTGGATCGTTTATTGTCCCTTTTGCCCCCTATCCCTGACCCTTTCCCCCACAGGGGAAAGGGAGAAGGGCAATTCACAAAGGCAGAAAGTCCCTCTCCCTTTAGGGGGAGGGATTTAGGGAGGGGGTTCATGTGCAAATATGAGAACACACTTTTTACAGGCATGGGGTATCACACAGTTCCCCTACAGCATCACGGTGATTAACGCACGCCGAGCAAAATCTCGATGGTCAGTTGGTCAAGCTGTTCATAGGGCAGGCCGCGTGCGCCAAGCGCTACACGGTCAAAGGTCGTTGCCTTAAGTTGATCGGCTTTGGCGCGGCTATACCCGCCGGCAAGGAAGTCTGTACTGCCATCGTCAGCGTTGATTTCTGCCAAGAGCGCTTGCACTTCGGGGTCGGCGTTGAACTGTGCCGCCTTCTCTTTGAAGATCAGGTAAGAGCGCATACAGCCACGCGCAAATGCCTTGACATCGTTGTAGTCTGAACTGCGGTAGGCGTGGGCGTCAAAGTGACGGCTACCCGTGTAGCCTACATCCTCTAAGAACTTGACCAGATAAAACGCCTGCTTAGGCATCACACTGCCAAACCGAAAATCTTGATCGTAGCGGCCAAACAGTTGATCGTTCAAGTCAATGTGAAACAGCTTATTGGCGTCCTGCGCCATTGCGACCCCGTGCAAGAAATTCAGCCCGGCCATCTGTTCGTGGGCGACTTCTGGGTTCAGCCCGACCATTTCTGGGTGATCCAGCGTGGCGATAAAGCCAAGCGCGTCGCCCACCGTTGGCAAGAAGATGTGGCTGCGCGGCTCGTTGGGCTTTGGCTCTAAGGCCAACTTCAAATCATAGCCTTGATCGGTGATGTATTCGCAGAAGAAGTTAATCGCATCGCGGAAGCGCTTCATCGCGTCCAGCGGGCTTTTGCTGCTGTCGGTTTCTGTGCCTTCACGCCCACCCCAGAACACATAGACCTTTGCACCCAGTTCCACGCCCAAATCAATGGCACGCAGCGTTTTCTGGATGGCGTAAGCGCGGACTTTGTGGTCGTTGCTGGTGAAAGCGCCGTCCTTAAATGACGGGTCGCTAAACAGGTTGGTGGTTGCCATTGGCACCACAACCCCCGTATCGGCCAACGCCTGTTTGAAGTCACGGACGATCTGGTCTTGTTCGGCGGCGGTAGCGGTGATCGGTACAAGGTCGTTGTCGTGGAAGTTGACGCCCCACGCGCCGACTTCTGCCAATAGATGCACAATCTGCACCGGCGAGATGGCCGGGCGGGTGGGTTCGCCAAACGGATCACGCCCCGTATTGCCTACCGTCCACAGGCCAAACGTAAATTTATGTTCGGGTTTCGGTTCAAAAGCCATCGTTAAAGCATCTCCTTAGAAGGGTTGCACTGCAAAAAATCGCGTATCACGCGCTGAGGGTTATTGTAGCGCGCTTGTATAGAGAGTTGAGGGTTTTTTGTAGAAGTAAAAAAACTTCATATCTGATGCCTCATCGCTGCCCGTTAGTGTGGTTAATCCCACCAGACAAAATCGGGCGGCAGATTGTCCGTGCCAATATCGTGCTGTGGGCGGGGCGGTACTTCCACTGCAACGGTGGGGAGCGGTGACCGTGCGCGAAGTTCCGCCAGCGCTATAGTGCGGCTACGGGGGGCATCGCTGTTCTGCTCACGGATGACGCGCAATTGTGCTTGAATTAAGTTGACAATCGCCCCCAAGCCGACAAAGAGCGTCAGCGCGTTGATGACCCATCCCACCGTTGGCAAGGTGACCGCCGCGCCGACCAACAGCGCGCCGAAGAGCAACCGCATAGACTGATAACGGAGTGTGTCGTCGTCACGCAATACTTGCCGCAACAGCAACCGCCCCACCGCCAAGCACACAATCGAGCGGGCGACGAAGATCGCCACAAAGTAGAATAGGCTGGCGCCGCCCACATTCAGCAACGTCAGCACTACCGCCCCTGCCACCAGCAAGTTACTCACCTGCAACAGCGAGAGCGAAAATAGCACCAACAAACTAATCAACACGGTAATCAACACCACCGGGAACGACAGGATAAACGTCAACGTGCCAACGCCTAAGCTGGTGAGCGGGCGGCGGCGCAAGTTGCGGATCGGCGCCTGCGTCAACGCCGGAAAGACCAATAGCCCCAACATCCCCACCACGGCTAAGGTGATGAACTCCCGTAAGCTGGCAGAAAGATAGTGTTGGGCGTTTGCCAACAGTGACTTTTCTTCATCCAAGACGATTTGCGGCAGCAACACCTGACGAAAGTCTAGCTCGCCCTCTAGCGTGCCTTGTAGTGTGCCGGCTGCGGGCGCAAGATAGCGCAAGTCCCCGCGCAGTGTCGCGCTAGGCAAGACGCGCAGCCCCGACGCGACCAAATTCACGTTGAAGGAACGGAACGGCAAAAACAGCGTTTCTAGCTGGGTCATGCCTTCTACGGCGTTAGGATCACCCACTTGAGCGATGACATCGCCGCCTATCGTGTCGTGGATTTCGAGCGCAGAACCCCAAAAGTTGACTTCCCCGCCCACCGCGCCGTTGAGCAATAACTGGTAGCCCACCGCCAACACATCGCCGGGGAGCCGCACATCGCTGGCGGTTTCGCTGGTCAAGGTCAGCGCGAACAGGTCGGTTTGCGGGTCTAGCAATTGCGCGCCGGGCAACAAGCGCAACACCACCCCAAGATAGTGCAAGTCATCGAAAATCTGGCCGTCAACGTCCAGTTGGCCGCCCAACAGATACACACCATTGCGAACCTCGCCGTGAATCACGGCGTTGGTCGCTACACCGATGAGGTTGCCCTCCACGATGCCGTCAATGGTCAGTTCTTGGCACAACACGAACAGCGTCCCGCGCACAACCTCGCCCGGCAAGACGCGGCAACGGTTGGCCTGCAAAAACTCACGGGCAGAGGCCGTCCCTGCGGTGAGGAATAAGGCGGCTATGATCCACCAACGCCAGCGACGGGAATGCGACATAGCACCACTTTCTGTACGGTGGACGACTAAACTGCTATTCTAAAGAATCCAGCCGATTGTTGCCAATTCTGCTTTCCTCTGGCATGATGAAGGGTACCACTACATACGATCCCCATAGGCCGTCCATGAGTACCAATTACCTACCAGATACCCATAATTTTGACGACGAACAGCCAAGCGCCAGCCCCCCCCCAGCCACCGGCGAATTAGAAGGTGATGATCGGGTTCCGCAGGAAGCCGCGCTAGAAATTGGGCATGGCAGCAACCGTCAACGCTTGGCGTTGGACTTTGCCATTGGGCAATTGACCGTAGGGCGCGGCGAAAAAGACCAAGCTGACCTCATCAACCTGACCCCGTTTGAGGGGTTTCAGCAAGGCGTATCTCGGCGTCATGCCACCCTCAGCCGCCAACCCAACGGCATCTACATCGAAGACCTAGACACCACCAACGGCACACGGATCAACGGCTTTATGTTGCGCCCAAGCAAGGCTTATCGCCTGCGGAACAACGATGAAATTGAGTTTGGCCGTTTGCGTACCGTTATTCGTTTCATCCGCTAAGGGGCGGGGGCATGTATCGTAGTTTTGCCGACCGAGTATTAGGGGGGGTATGCGGGGGGCTGGCACAGGCCATCCGTTTGAATGCGTGGTTGGTGCGCGCAGTGTTTGTGATCTTGACACTTGCCAGCTTTGGCGCATTTGCCGCCGTGTATGCCATGCTGTGGTGGGTCGTGCCGCAAGAAAGCGCGGTCTTGCGCCCAAGCGGTGGCACCCTCTGGCTATTGTTGTGCTTTGGGCTGTCTGCGCTGGTGATTGCCGGCTCGGTTGCCCGCCTCTATCAGTTGACCTTCACCCCCAATGGAACCGATTTGTTCCTGCCGGCCTTGTTCCTGTTGATGAGCGTGGTCTTTTTCATCCGCCAACTGGGGGCAAACGCCTCATGACCCGTACTGTGCGGAAAGACTTGCTCTTAGGGATTTTGGCGCTATTGGCGGCGTTGGCCTACGCAGTGCATCAATTGGCGCTGTTGCCCCCCTATTTAGATGATGTGTTGGTGCGGGCTGCGCCGGTGTGCTTGGTGATCTTCGGCTTGGTGTTGCTCTTGCGCGGGCGTTTGCCCGTCAGCGAATTGATTGGGCTGGTGCTAGGTGGGGCGTTGGTGGTAGCGATTGCGCTGGCGGCGTTTTCGATCCGCCGCGAGCAAACCCGCAATGACCAACTGGTGACGCTAGATCAACCCGTGAGTGAGTCGGTGGCGTTGTTGCGCGTCCAACTAGAAACGCTTGCCACAGATGTGGAAGTGGTGCGCGTCTCTGGCGATGCCCGCAGGGTCGGCGGGCAGTTTAGCGGCAGCCTTGAAAGCGACGTGTTGCAGAACTACGTTGAAAACGCCGACGGCAGTGCCAGCTTTATCCTCAGTGAAGTGCAGCTAAACCCCTTCCCGCTGCTGGAAAATATCGGGCGCGCCACGCTCTTAGTAGAAGTGCCCGCCCAAACTCCGCTTGACCTGCAAGTGATTACTGTAGACGGCCAAGTGCGGCTCAACCTCAACACCTTGCACGTCGAGCGCCTGAACATTCAAGTAGACAGCGGCGACCTGCTCTTGACGATGCCCGACTATGACCCGCAATTTTCTAGGCCAGAAGAAACGCTTGGCACATGGGCAGTTAGCAACGGTACGGCAGTGATCCGTTTACCGCGTGACGTAGCGGCACGCTTTGACCTCAGCCAGAGCGTTGGCGGCGACCCCACCTATGACCAGTCTCGCTATAACCTGTTGTTCGGGCGCGATGTGCTGGAAGCGCGCAACTTAGACAACGCCTCGAACGTCATCCGCTATGAGTTGGTCGTCACCCGTGACCGCTTAACCATCGAAGAACAAGCCGACGCCACCCCCTAAATCGAATCCTGTGCGTAGGGGCGTGCCATAGGACGCCCCATGTGTACCCACTGAACACAATCACCGCTCACGGTTTCGATTTTTCAAAGTCAGATTATTCACCTGCCCATGAATTTGAGCGGCGGACGCCACCTGTGGCGCCCCTACAATAGCGTTATTGCCTGTAGGGGCAAGACATGTCTTGCCCACGCCGAACGTCAACCACAAACCCTCTCACGGATAGGTGAATAGATACGGGCTATGTGGCGGCACGGGTAACGACACTGGTCGGCGCGTGCGGCGGGGTCGTGCCGTTGCCCTAGCCCATAGGGTTGGTCAGATACGCCCACAACAGCCGTGCGGTATCGTCCAGCGCGTCTGTGTGGCTGCGCTCATAGTGATGAGAGCCGCCCACCCCCGGCCCAACCAACCCCACCCGCGCCCTGCCGCCTCCCCGCCAGTAGGCGCTGCCGTCTGAACTGTAGTAGGGGTAAATATCGGTCTTGAGCGGGATGCTGTAGCGCTGGCCGAGCGTGCGTAGGCGCTCTGTGGTCTCGAAGTGATACGGGCCGCCAGAGTCTTTAACGCACAGTGTACAGTGATACTCATCGGAATTTTGCCCGTCGCCAACGGCGGCCATATCCACTGCGATCAACTCGAACAGGTCTGGCCGCCAGCCGTCATTGCCGCCGTGACCCACTTCTTCATAGTTGCTGATGAGGATTTGCGCGCTTTGTGCGGGCGCTTGACCGTTGAGCATCAGCAAGGCGGCGTACAGGCAGGCCACCGAGAGCTTATCGTCTAAGAAGCGCGCACGGATAAAGCCATTGGTGCGCTCCACACGCGGGTCTATGAACACAAAATCCCCGACTTCGATCCCCAACGCACGGGTTTCGGCGGCGCTTTCAGTGCGGGCATCCAGCCGAATTTCGAGCGTGTTTTCGTTGCGCTCTTGGGTACGGAGCTTGTCATTGACGTGAACGCTGGCGTTGAGCGGCATCACGCTCCCGCGCACGCGCTGGTTCGTTGCCGTGCGGACGGTCACGCCTTCAGCCTCAATCCCTGCCCAGACGATCCCGCCCAGTGCGCTGCACTTCAACCGTCCATTGGATTTAACCTCTTTGACCATCAGGCCAAGTGTATCAAGGTGGGCGGTGAGACCGACCGGCGCGTCATCGGCCACGCCGAGTATTTCGATCAGTAACGCGCCTTTGGTGGTGATCGTAAGGGTAGTGTTGGGTGGCAAGGGCAATGCGGCAAAGGCGTCATGGCAGAACTGAACGGCTTCGTGCGTGTATCCGGTGGGGCTAGGGATGTTGAGCAACGCCACCAGAAAATCCAGCGCGGCGTTAGTGGGAACAAGCGGTAATGCAGGCATAGCCTCTCCTGTGGGGTGATGAAAATCTGTGGTCTAGTTTATCTATGCAACTTACCCTAGTCCACAATCTCTAATATTGTAAAAAGTGCATAAGCGAGTGTTGACTTCCCCCCCCAGTTGAGGATACGATACAGAGAAGATCAAATAAACCTTCTTTAGTAGTACCGTTCACTGGGAGCAAACCTTATGAGTATCCACCTTAATTGGGAAGACGCTGAAAAAACAGTCTTGCGCCAGACCTTTGACATCGGTTGGACGTTGCAAGCCTATGCCCACAGCCTTGAAGCCGTTTATGGGATGACCGCCACTGCGCCCCACCCTGTACGCCTGCTGATGGATTTACACTGCGCTAACAAGCCCGCCCATTCCTACACGGGCAACCGCCCTATCAACGATGCTGAACTGACGCGCCACCTTGCCGAAGTCGTGCTGGTTTACCCCGGCCACTTCATGCCAGACTTAGGCTGCCCGTTCACCATTGTCGAAACCCTAGAAGACGCCTACGCCCACTTGCACATCCAGCCAGACTTAGTGCCACAGTAGCCCAAACTTTGCCTTGATCGCCAGTTCATGTTTTTGGGCTGTTTTGCGGGCAAGGTAGGTCTTGTCCCTACAGGATGTTGTAGCATTGCAACGGTTTTGTAGGGACGCCACCTGTGGCGTCCGTTTTTGTGGCGTTAAAATCCGTCACTAGCCATCAGCCCAAACTTTGCCTTGATCGTACCTGCCGCTAGGGGCTATGATAGAGGGCAACTGCCCCCGTAGCTCAGTGGATAGAGCATGGGACTCCTAAGCCTTGTGCGTCGGTTCGATTCCGACCGGGGGCATCTGATAAACGATCTGCTACGAAAACATTATTGGGTGTAGGGGCATGATGCGCCATGGATGTTTTGCTCGGACAATCCTACTACTTGCGCTTTGACCCCAAGTTATGGCGGGCGATGCAACCGTATCCGCCCTTAGGGACGCTTTACGCAGCGGCGGTATTGCGCGAACAGGGCTGGAACGTTGGGTTATTTGACGCGATGTTGGCAGAATCCCCTGCGGCGTGGACAACCCGCCTTGACGAAGTGCGCCCGCGCTATGCCGTCATCTTTGAGGATAGCTTCAATTACCTGAGCAAGATGTCTTTGTTGCGGATGCGTGAGGCGGCCTTCGCCATGATTGCGGCGGCAAAGGCCGCAGGCTGTTACGTCATCGTCAGCGGCGCAGATATGACCGACCATCCGCAGTTGTATTTGCAAGCGGGCGCGCAGGTTGTGGTGATGGGCGAAGGCGAAATCACGCTTGCTGAACTGCTGCGTGCGCTGGAAGCCAACCAAGCGATTGCCGACATTCACGGGGTTGCATGGCTAAACGGCGACCAAGTGCAAAAGTCACTGCCACGCCCGCCATTGCGCGACCTTGACACCCTGCCACGCCCCGCATGGGATTTAGCCGACATCCCGAGCTATCAGGCGCTGTGGCGCGAGCGGCACGGCTACACCAGCCTCAACCTAATTACGACACGCGGTTGCCCCTTCCACTGCAACTGGTGCGCCAAACCCATTTGGGGGCAACGCTACGCCATGCGCTCCCCCGCACGGGTGGCCGACGAAATGCGCTGGATTCGTGACCAGTATGCGCCGGATACTCTGTGGTTTATGGACGATATTATGGGGATCAATGACCGCTGGATTGAGCAGTTCGCCGATGAACTGGACTCGCGCCAGCTACGGATTCCGTTTAAGAGCCTGAACCGCGCCGATTTGCTGTTGCGCGGCGAAACGATCTCCGCGTTGGCGCGTGCTGGCGCAGATATTGTCTGGATTGGTGCAGAAAGCGGCTCGCAGAAAATTCTCGACGCCATGGACAAAGGCACGCAGGTGGAGCAAATCTATACGGCCACGCGCCAACTCCACGCGCACGGGATTAAAGTGGGTTTCTTCCTGCAATTTGGCTACCCGGGCGAAACCCGCGCCGACATTGACCTGACGCTGAACATGGTACGAGAGCTGTTGCCCGACGATATTGGCATTAGCGTCAGCTATCCGCTGCCGGGGACGCCCTTTTATGAGCGGGTGCGCCAAGACCTGAAAGAGCGCCAAAACTGGCAAGACAGCGAAGACCTTGCCATGCTCTATCAAGGGCCGTTTAACACCGCGTTTTACCGCCAACTGCATACTGTGGTTCACAAAGACTATCGCAGCCGCAAAACGTGGCAAGCCTTACGGCAGGGCAAGCTCACCCGCGCCGATGTCAAGCGCACCGCCGCCATGCTCTATCATCAACTGACCTTGCCGCTGGCACAGGCGCGGCTCAACGCCCTTGCAGACATCCCCGTGCGTTAAGGGCGCAATGGTTGCCTCGCAGCAATCAGCGCGATTGTCTTGGGCTGACCCCAATGCGGCACAACCAAACAAACGGGCAGTAGCGCTTACATTGCCCATCCTCCAGCTTGCTCGGCTGTTCGGGGAACTCCCCCGCACGGATGGCCTGCACCATGCCTGTGATGCGCTGGCGGGCGTCGGCAATCGCTTGTTGATCGTCCGCTTTAGCGGCGACCAAGCGCCCGCTGGTTGCTTGGTCGCCTAAATGCCAAAAGAACCCGCCAGCGACCGTTTGCGGGCTACTGGGGTCGCTGGCACGGCGCGCATAGAGTATATCTTGCACGGTGAGCAGGTAGAACATAATTTGCAGGTTGCGCCCAAGCTGCAATTCATCTGCGGCGATTTTGGTGCTGCCCGTTTTGTAGTCCATCACCCACACGCTGCCGTCATCAAGGCGGTCTACGCGGTCAATATAGCCGCGCACGGCGATCTGCGTCCCGTCGGTGAGCGTAAAGCGGCTCCCCTGCCCGGTGATCCCAAACGGCACCTCTAGCAGATAGGCGGTGCGGGCGCTCACAGGCAGGTTGAGCTTGCCAAGTTCCTGCGGCATGTTCTCGAAGTCGTGGCGGATCACCGATTGCAAGCGCGTCAAAATCACCCGCTGCTCTTGTTCCCACAGGGGCGACGCACGGAAGCCGAAGTGGGTTGGCGCTTCTGCAAAAATGTGATTGGCCTGCTGATTGAGCGTCTCTAGCGCGATGGGCAAATTCGGCGCGGTGATTGTGATTTCCGCAGCGGCCAATATCTGATAGGTCGCCTCTAGGATTTTGTGGTTCAGCGATCCTAAGTGGCGGGCATCCATGCCAAGCGTTGGCTCTTGGTTCTTTTCAAGGTGCAGCGCACGCGCAGCAAAAAAGCGGAACGGGCAAATGCCGTAATCGTTGAGTTGGCTGACACTCCAATGGTGGCTACCGCCGAACTGCTGTTGTAGCGCCGCCAACAACGGCGGGGACTGAATGATGCCGTTATAGCGGTTGAATGGCACACGGTTGATCCGTGCAGATTCTACCGTGCGCCCGCTGACGATGTTGCCCCAACGGTGCGGCATCTGTTTGAGCAGGCCATTGTAGTAGGCGGCTAGGGTATCATCGGCCTGCGCTTGCCACAGGGCGTGTGCCACCCCAAGCGCGAACTCGTCGCTGGTGGCGGCCTGCTCAATGGCAAGCAGTTCACCCGCGCCAAGCGTCCCGGCGGCGATTGCTTCGTCAGCATTGGCGAATATTGCCGCCGTTGCCCGCCACAGGTGGCTTTCAATCCATTTAGTGCCGTTGAGCAACGTTGGCCGAGACAGCGTAAACGTCTGGAGGGCAAGGCTCAACAATTCGTAAAACAGCCCTTCATCGTCGGCACGCTCGCCCGCAGTCTGGATCGGCAAGCCCGCCGCCGCCAGCGCACGCCGTTCGCTGTCTAGGTAGAGCGGGTCTTCTGCCACGCGCAGCGGGAAGACCCCCTCAGACAAGCCCATCACAAACACATGGGCGTGCGGCAACCCGCGTGCGTCGGTGACGCTCGTGACCAACACCCGCCCATCCCGTGATGGGGAATCATCGTACAGGCGGCTGGTATTGACCGCCAAGCGCAAATCTGCCAAAAACGATTCCCAAGATAGGCTATCTTCGGCATCTTCCAACGCCGCCAGCAAGATTTGCGACTTGAGCAAGTCTCGCAAAATGCGCTTAAAGGCCTCTAGCGCGGCAAGGTCGCGGCTGCGTACGGATTCCGGCGCGGGGCGGCGCAAGTTGGCAATCATCCGCACGTAGCCCACAGGGTCGGTAGGGTCGTCGTCATCGTCGCTGTCTTGGGTGGGGTCTTGGCCTAAAATCCCCTCAATCCATGTGATGTAGTCGGTTAGCGGCGCGTGCGGCGGGGGCGTGAGGGCGGCAAATACCCCATTGAGGATCGCCTGCAATTGGCGGCTTTCCTCAAGGCTTAGTAAGGGGGGGCGTTCGCGGGTGTCGCCGTCTTCGCCGCTGCGGATGCCGTGCGCCGCTTCAATCAGCGCTTCGTTCCACGCCTCACGCCCGCCGGTGACGGCAAAGCGACGGCTAACGGAATCTAGCTGTTCGACTTCGCGCTCCCCTAAGCCCTCTACGGTGAAGTAGGGGGAGCGTAACAGCGTCAGCAGTTCACGGCGCGGGAAGGGCGCTAGATGATCGTGTGGGCTGTGCAGCGTCAGCAGTTCCAGCAAGGCACGGATCGGCGGCAATTGGCTTAACACTTCTCCGCGATGAAAGACCAACGGCAGGCCATATTCGCTTGCCAAGACGCGCAGGTGCAGGTGATAGCGGTCATAGTCGCGCAGGGCGATAATCACATCATCCGGCGGGGTCTGCGCGTGGAGCAGTAACGCCTTCACTGCCCGCAATACCGCCGCAGACTCGCTGAGGGCGTCTGGCGCGGCGATGAACTTCACCCCACCGCTGGCGATTCGCAATGGGGCATTGTGCTGGAATATCTGTTCGGCAAGGTGTTGGATATCTGGGTGGCGGGGGGCTTGCGTTTCAGTGGCAATACGGGTCGTGAGCGGGAATCCCGCCTGTTGATAGGCAAGTTGCAACTGCGACTTTGCCCGTTCAAAGCGGCCACCGATGGTATTTTCACGTCCCGGCACGGCGGTGAGTGTGATTAACGTTTCGCCAATCCGCCCAGAAAGGCCAGCGAGAAGCGCCGCCTGTAACGGCGTGAACTGGTCGTAGCCGTCCACCACCAACAGGCGCACATCGCGCCCCAAAAAGGGTTGATCTTGTAAGAGCGCTAAGGCCAACCAGCCTTCGCCTTCACGGTCTACCACATCATGGGCGCGCAGCCGTGCTTGATAACGCGCATACAGCGCGGCGAGTTCGGTATCTTTTTGGCGCTGATGAAAGGTGCTGTGGGTGACACTGGCAACCCATGACGGTTCTATGCGGGCGCTCTTAAGCTCATTGATCCACTCTGAAAGCACGCGCAAAAATCCGGGGCGGTTGGCAATCGCGCTATACAACGGCAGTTGACCTTCGGCGATCAGTTCGTCGGCAAGCATCCGCAACAGGCGCAGGCGCGCTGTGGATTCGATCTCACGGAAGGGTTGGCCTGCGGCGTCTAGCAAGCGCTGATAGAGGCCGTAAAACGTAAAAAACTCCACATTGAAGATCACCCGTGCCGCTTGAGGCACTTCCATCAGGCGCGCACGAAAGGCCTGAACTTGGCGCTCGGTTGCCAGCAAGACCCAAATCGGCTGGAAGGCGTCACGGCTGTCTAGCGCGTCTAAAATCCGCTGGACGGCCTGTTCAGTTTTCCCGGCACCGACCGGCGCAAGCAATAGCTCGGCGGGCATCGGGGTTAGTCGTCGCCTAACAACAGGCGCGTGACCTGTTGTACGGTGGCGTCATCCATGCGTTCTTTGAGCAGATAATTGGGCTTTAGCACCTCTACTAAGCCGTTGAGGTAGCCCACTGGCACAATCGGGTTTTCGACAAACACCTTGACGGCTGGCGGGGTTTGGGTGAAGGCCACCACGCCAAACACATCCAGATCGTTCAGCCCGTGCTTTTGCAAAAATTCGCGCACAGCGCGCACATCTACAATCGCCTCTTTGGTCGGGTCAAGCATCCAGACCACCCACTCATTGCGGCGGTTCTTGTACACCCATCCGCCCTTTTCGTTCAGGTATTCGCCCGTGACCCCCATTAGCCGAAAGACCAACACGCCCGGCGGCCCCACCAATACCGCGTCAATGTAGCCCAATTGCGGCCTGTTGATGTTGCGGATGAAGGTATAGCGCTCATCCAGCACGTTGCCCAGCGTTTGGGCGGTTTGCATGGCAAGGTCATTTTCAGCGCGGCGGGTGATGGCGCGCAACGCCACGCCGATCCCTGCTAAAAAGCCGGCGACGCCTAACACCACAAGGGAAACCCCGCCCACCTGTTGAACGGTAGCGCCTATCGTGCCAGTGGCGGCAAAGGGAACGACCAATAAAAATGCCCCAATCACCGCAAGGAAGATTCCGGCTGAGGCCGCAATAAAGGCAATCAAGAGCAATTGACGTGTGCGCCGTGCAAACGAACGTATAGGGGCAAGATTTTGCATGATTTAACTGTTCCCGTGAGTGCCGTTGCTTTTGACCCGCGCCTGCCGCTGGGCGATAATGCCTTCGAGTAACTTTTGTAGTTCCTCAAAGCGCGGCATCGGCTTGTAGAGCAGTTCGTCTGCTGCCGCTTGCGTGATAAAGGTCTTTTCTTCATCTGGAGACAGTTTGTAGGCGGTGCTTAAGACAATGGCGATATCCCCCAAGATTGGACTTTTACGCAAACGTTCCCCAACCATTGGCCCGCTGATTGGCCCCGGCAAACGGATGTCGAGTAGCGCTAACTCTGGCAACTCGCCCTGAAAGCGTCCATGATCTACATCGTCAATCCATGCAACGGCTTCTTCACCATCTACGAAGGCCACACCATCAATGCCCCACATCTCAAACATCGCCAGGAGGACTTCGTAGATGTTCGGTTCATCTTCAACGACCATCCAAGTAGACAAGTGCATTCCCTCCTGATTGGGATTGTGTATGAAAATTGTTTTGCCTCTATCATAAGGCGTTTAGGCGTTTTCAGCAAACGCCAGCTACAGATTTTAACCCTGCGGGGTAGCGGTAGGGTCAGCCACTTCTACCTCTACATCTACCGTGGCGGGCAACACAGAAATATCTTCGCTGGCAATGGAGCCGTTGCCGACCAACGGCTCTACCGAAAGCTGCACTCTGCCGGGGCCGATCACGTCGCTGGCATTGACAATCACGCGCACATCGCCCGCTTCTAAAGCGCCCAATAAGGCTTGTGGCCCATTGACCAACACGGTGACTTCGGCGGGGTTGGTCGTTGCGCGCAGGTTGAGGCCAAGCCCAATCACCTCTACCGGAACGGCTTCAAATTGGCGGTTGGCCGGGATGGGGTCAATGGCAACCGACACGTTAATCTGTTGCCCGGTCAACAGTACAAGCGTGTCGTCTGGTAACACGACTGGCACGTTCACTTGAAAGTCATCAGTGTGGGTAGAAAGGTCAATCGGCGTGGTGAACAGGGTGCCGGGCAACGTCTCTAAGACCAACGGGTCGCCACTGACGAAAATCACATCGGGGCTGTATTGAAAATCGGCGGTGAGGGTATAGCCTTCGGGCGGTTGGCCGACTAAGTTGGGCGAAACCCGCACTTCGCGCACGTCGTTGCGCGGCTGGATGTCTATGGCAAGAGACACTGTATCTGGCACTAAGGTAACGTTGTTCACCACCGCACCGTCAACATCTATGGGGACGAGCCGCAATTCCCCCGTGTAGGATTCGCGTTGGTCGCTCAAATCCAGCGAAAGCCGCGCAACATCCACCTGCTGGACGGCTTCTTCTGGCCCGCTGACCAACACCTGAGACGCCCCCAACGTTGGGCGCCCCACTTGTACACTCACTGGGGGAGACTGGACAATATCTACGCGCACCGGCACCAAGCGCTCTTGGCGCTGTTGGAGTTCTACCACAATCTGACTGGGAGAAATGGTCACTACAGAGGCTTGGCGGGCAACATTGGCCGTCAGCGGCACCGTCACACGGCCTAGCGCCGTGCTGCCGCGCAAATCTACCACAATTTGGATGTCATCCACCGACATCACCTCAAAGATGGATTCTTGCGCCCGCAACACCACAAAAGCGCGGTTGGTTGGGGCATTGGTGACAATCATATCGTCGTCTACCAACACCTGAATCGGCACACGCTCGCGGAAGGCACGCTCCACAACGGGGTCAGACGCCAATGTTGCCGTAATCCAGACGATGACGGCAAACATCACCGAAACCGCCAGCCACACGGAATTATCAAGGATTGCCCGCCGCATGTTAGAAGATGACATCAGTTTCCCCCTACCCTACGGCGTAAGATGGTCTATCCAAGCAAGCAGCTGTTGCCGCCAAGTGCGCTTGGCTTGGGGGTCTTGGTCAGCATGTAACCCATACAGCGCATAAAGGATCGTCCGTAAGCGCTTAATATCCACGCGAACAATCATCCGTCCACCGTTGGCAATCGCAATCCGCCCCGTTTCTTCAGAGACCAACACGCACACCGCATCGCTCACTTCAGAAATCCCCAACGCGGCACGGTGGCGTAAGCCCTGTTTTTTGCCCGGCAAATTGCGGCTGGCAGAAAGCGGCAATACCGCCGCCGCCGCCGAAAGCCGCCCCTGACGGTTGACAATCACCGCGCCGTCGTGGAGGTCGGTCTTCGGCCAGAAAATCGTTAAGAGCAACGGGGCGGTGACATCACTGTTGAGGTGTACCCCCGTGCGAATGTACTCTTGCAGCGTGCTTTCCCGCTCTAAGACAATCAGCGCGCCATGTTTGCGCTCGGCTAGGCGTTCGGCAGCCGTACAGATATTTTCGATCACTTGTTGATTGGTATCATCAGAGGCCACTTGCCCAAAAAATAGCCCGCCACGCCCTAAGCGTTCTAGGGCGCGGCGCAATTCTGGCTGGAAGATCACCGGAATGGCAACTGCCATTACAAACAGCGAATTGCTCAACAGCCAACGTAAGGCTTGTAATTGAAATACGCCAGACACCAAGATCAACAACACCAACACAAACAGCGTCCCGCGCAAAAGCGCGATGGCTTGCGTCCCCCGAAACAAAAAGCTGACCGCAAAGAACAACAACGCGACCAACCCAATGTCTATACCATCGCGCAGGGTGAGGTTATTGACCGTCCAGAGTAGTTCTTGCACGCCTATACCCTCCCGCGCATTATTAGCCCCTTAACACCCAAGTGAGATCAGCATTTCGCGGTATTTTCGCATATCTGACGGCTCTAGGCTGATAATCTGTTTAACTGTGTCACAGGCGTCTTGGGTCAAGCCGGCGTCCAACTGTACGTCAATCAGTTTATCCAGTTGGGCAATGGCATCTTGTTTGCGCCCCAGTTGACGATAGATGGCCGCTAAGCGCGAGCGTAAGCCGCTGTCTTCAGGGTAGGAACGCACTAAATCTTGGAGTAAGGCCAAGATGTTTTTCACTTGTTTGCGTTGGGCATACACCCGCAACAGGCTGTCTAGTTGTTTAATCGCTTCCAGTTGGTTGCCCATGTGCATATTCACTTCGACCAAGGCGCGGCGGGCGCGTTCGTCGTTGGGGGCAAGGGCGATGATTTCTTCATAGACCCGTTGGGCGCGGCGCATGTCTAGGCGGGCTTGCTCAATTTGGGCAATCTCGTGTTTGATCTGCACGACCTTGCCTACATCGGCATTGACCTGTTGGGCAATGCGCTCTGCCCCTTGATAGGTCGTGCGGGCGTTGTCGAAGTTGCCTAGCTCGCGGTAAGTGTTCGCCAGTTCGATGTATTGGTCAAGCGCTTCTTCTAAGCGGGACTCGCTCTCGAACAGTTCAATCAGCGTTTCGCGCACTTCTACGTCTAACGGTGCCATTTCTAGCACTTCCGTGAGGATCGAAGCGGCGCGGCCATTCTCATTGCGCGCACGGTAGCTTTTGGCAATGATGGTGTACTTGGTGATGGCTTGGCGCACGCGGCCTTCTGACATTAGCACTTCTGCCATACGCACATGAATGGGCAAGTACGTCGGGGATTTTTCAATGGCGTGTTGGGCTTCATCCAGCGCTAGGGTGTACAGGCCATCGCGGATGTAACGGTCAATCAGCGCTACCGATTCTGAAACGCCTTCGCTGGAATCTTCTGCCAAGAACTCAATAATCCGTTGGCCGCCGCCATCACGGTTGGCTTCGGCCATCTGCTGGCGGGTATCTTTGAGACGGCGCTGCCACTCTGAACCCCTCAAGAGGCTGATGAAGCGCTTCGATACCGCCCCTAACGTTTCATCCTTAGCGCCGCGCTTCTTGATGGCGTCATTCAGAGCGCGGTAAACGGTGGTGATTTCGGCCAGTTCTTCGTCATTTTTAGATTGGGCGCGGTCTATCATTTCTGCGGTAATCACCAACGTAGAAGCGCTTTGTTGGTAACGCTCTTGTTGATAGTACGCCTGCCCTAACGCATGGAGCGCGCCCACTTGCAAATTAGGGGATTTAGACGCCTCGTTGAGCGCATTCACCGCCTCGTTAGGCTGTTCAGTGAGCAATAACAGTACGCCTAAGTTCATCAACAGCGCGGGATGCTTGAGGGTTGCCGATGCCCGTTGATAGAGGCTAATCGCCTCGTTATGCGTCCCCTGCCGCTGAAGCTCCATGGCTTGTAACGCTTCCAGTGCGCCAGTGCTAAACCCGCCAGACACCATGATATGCTCGGCCAGTTCGGTTAAGGCAAGGTTGATGGCATTCCCCATCGGGCCAAGCGGGTCTGCTTCCACGCGGCGGGGTTCATTTTGTACGACGGGGGAATCCCACTTGACTTCGGTTTGTGTGGTTTTTTCGTCGGTTTCTTCGGCTTGCAAGGGCGCAGGCGGGCGTACCACCCCACCGGATTCAAGGGCGCGCAGGGCATTAAGCGCCTCAATGCTCTTTTTGTTGATGAGCAAGGCCTGTTGCACGGCTTTTTTGGCCTGGTCTACGTCGCCGGTACGGTTAAGGTTATAGGCCAGCATCAAGTAATGGTAGTGGGCGCGGCGGCGATTCCCAACATATTTTTGATAGGCACGCGCCAACTTCGCATGGATGGCAACCAAGCCGGGCGTCAGTTCTGTGGCGCGTTCCCAATTGCCGATGGCCTTGTCAATGTCTTGTTGACGCAAATAGACATCGGCAACGTTGGCGTACTGTTCGGCGGCCTCTTTCAGCCGCCCCATCTTTTCTAGCACATCGGCGCTTTTTTCCATTGGGATGGGGTCATCTGGGGTCAGTTGATGCGCGCGGGAATACACCCGCAGCGCTTCGTCATAGCGGGATGCCCGCAAAAGCGCAAACCCTAAGTTCAGGTGCGCTTCTGGGTCATCGGGGAATTCTTGCAGCGCCCGTCCGTAAGCATTGGCGGCCACTGCCCAGTTCTGATTCCAAGCGGCCTCATGTCCTGCATCCATCGCTTTGTCATACTGTTCGCGGTTTGCTGCCATCGCCGTTCGATTCCCTCTATGTTTTTACACTCAACATTGGTTTGGCACTCAACATTATGCCATTAGTTTAGCAAGAATTGCTTTCTGTGCATGTAGGCGATTATGCGCCTGCTGAAAAATCACGGATTGCTTGCCATCGGCCACGCTGTCGGTGATTTCTTCGCCGCGATGGGCGGGCAAACAGTGCATCACAACCGCGTTTGGGTTGGCAAGCGCAACCAACGCATCATTGACTTGATACGGCTTGAAACGGTCGGCACGTTGGGCGGCTTCTGCCTCTTGCCCCATACTGACCCATGTATCGGTATAGATGACATCGGCATCGCGCACTGCCCGCTGCGGATCGCTAAAGGATTCAATCAGCGTTGAACTGCCTGCCGCCAGCGTGACCGCCTGCTGATATACCTCTTGGGAAAGCTCATAGCCGGGCGGGGTGGCAATGGCAAAGCGTGCGCCAAGCTGCGCCGACGCCAACAATAACGACGCCGCAACGTTGTTGCCGTCGCCCACAAAGGCGATCTTCAGCCCCTGTATTTTGCCAAACTTCTCATAAATAGTGAGCATGTCTGCTAAGGCTTGGCACGGGTGATGTTGGTCACTTAGGCCGTTAATCACCGGAACGGTGGAATGGCGTGCGAATTCCAGCAATTGGCGGTGGTCAAACACGCGCAACATGACGGCTTGCACATAGCCAGAAATCACACGGGCGACATCTGCCACGCTTTCGCGCTTGCCCATATCTACTTCGTTGGGCGCTAACATAATCGAATATCCGCCCAGTTGATATGCGGCAACATCAAAAGAAACACGGGTACGCAAGGACGGCTTCTGAAACAGCATCCCTAACGTTTGCCCCGCCAATATTGGGCGGTTGCCCCCGCGCTTCCACTCTGCTTTCAATTCCACAGATTGGCGGATGAGCGCCATAATATCGCTGCCCGACCAATCTGCCAGATCAATAAAGTGACGCATAATCGTTCCCTTACGCCGAAGTTGCACAACCTGATAGCAGCACAAATTTAAGCAAAAACGCCGTGAAAACGGCATTTTCTCAGTTTCAGTATAGCATAGGTGGGGGAAGGCTTGCCACATCATGGGCAAAGCAGGCAAGATAGGCTTGCTAACCTTCAACCACCGATAAAGGGAAGAACCATGCACACCATCCTCTTGACGCACACATGGACGGTAGAATACTTTGAGCCGAACGTAGACCCGTTCGAGATGGCGCCTAGCCCGCAGCCGATTGCCCGCCTGCAAGATTGGGCTTGCGACCGCCGCTACGCCCAAGCGCAATTTTACGGCTGGTTGCAGCACGTTTTTGAGCTAACCCCAACAGACGGTTGTGTGCGCTACACCCTTCAGATTGAAGGCGCCCCGCCCCTGACGCGGATTTACGTCAATGACCAGTTGATTGCAGAGTCCACACAGCCGATTGTACGCCAAGACATCACCGACGCAGTGACGTTGGGCAAAAATCGGCTCAACCTGCGGGTGATGTGCGCCAGCAGCGCGCCGACCTTTGAAAGCGCTGTGCTGTTGCAAATCCCGTGTGATGCGGCGGATTGACGCGCTGGCTGTGAATTCATACAATAAAGCAAATCCGTATCATAGAAAAGCTTAAGTCGCCATGAAGTATCACATTTGGACATTTGGTTGCCAGATGAACACCGCCGACTCCCAATTGCTGGCTTCAGAGTTGGAACGGATGGGCTTTACCGCCGAAACCGACAACCCCGACGAGGCCGACATTCAAGTGGTGAACACTTGTGTCGTCCGTCAAGCGGCTGAAGACAAGGGCATGGGGCGGATTCATCTGTTACAAGCGCTGAAAAGACAATCGCCAGAGAAGGTCATTGGCGTGATGGGCTGTATGGTGGGCGTGCGCGACCCCGTGCAATTGCGTAAGCGCTTGCCGGGCGTAGATGTGTTTATGTCGCCCTCTGACCCTGCACCGATGGTGAACTTCCTCCAAGACCGCTACCACGAAGGCGAACTGCTCCAGATTGAACACGACGCACGCGCCCAGCGTGACGCCATCCAAGATGGTGACATCTTGTTGCCTGCCCACGAACAAGGCCACCTGATTAGCGCCCATGTCCCAGTGGTATATGGCTGTTCCCATGCGTGCAGCTTTTGCATCATTCCGTTTCGGCGGGGCGTAGAGCGCAGCCGCAGCGTGGGAGAAATCGTCGCTCACGTCCGCAGCCTTGCGCTACAAGGCGTGAAAGAAATCACGCTGTTGGGGCAAATCGTAGACCGTTACGGCAAAGACATCCCCGACGGCCCCGACCTTGCCGACCTGTTACGGATCATCCACAACAGCACGGAAGACGTTGGCCTAGAGCGCATCCGCTTTTTGACCAGCCACCCCAATTGGATGACCGACAAGCTGCTAGAAACCGTTGCCGAACTGCCGCGGATCATGCCGCATATCGAAGTTCCGGTGCAGGCGGGCGATGATGAAGTATTAGAGAACATGAAGCGCGGCTACACCACCGAAGATTACCGTCGGCTCGTCCACAAAATCCGCTCGATTATCCCCAACGTGGCGATTCACACCGACATTATCGTGGGCTTCCCCGGCGAAACCGAAGCGCAATACATGCAAACCGTGCAACTGTTGGCCGAACTGCGCCTAGATAAAGCCCACATCGCCCGTTACAGTCCGCGCCCAAACACGGTTAGCGCTCGCCGCATGGTAGACGATGTGCCAGAGGAAGAAAAAGAGCGCCGTCATCAAATGCTGGATGACCAGCAAGCGCAAATCAATCAAGAGATCAACGCGCAATATTTGGGGCAAACGCTGCAAGTGTTGGTGGAAGAAAATCATAAGGGCAAGTGGCGGGGGCGTACCCCACAAAATAAGCTGGTCTTTGTGGACGCCGAAGGCGACCTCTACGGCCAATTGGTAGAGACGCAGATCACTTGGACGGGGCCGTGGAGTATGCAAGGGCGGCCTGTGAATACGGTGCCGCTGGACTTGCCGCTGGTGGTGATGTGAATGGGATGTTAAACCCAGTGGGCTTGCGGAGGGAAAATTTCCCCCCACACGCATTTTGTGGTATCGTAAACGTGCGATTTGCCTTTTGTGTTCATATGAGGTATTTTCTACCTGTCTTTGCAGTCAAGTAAAACGGTTACGACGCAAGGGACAGACTCTTTAACGACGCAACATAGGCGGTTGCTCCTCAAACCTGTGAGGGACATAAAATATTCAGCACATGGTCGGTTCGGTGAAGGGTTAGTGTCGATGACCTGCTTGTTTTAGGGTGAAAAGCCCGGTCACTGCGGTTAAGTCAGTTTTCCTATAATTTGACCAAGTAGGTAGGCAGCAGCGAGATAAACCAAACAGGCCCCACCCGCACGACCCCACAAGTAATCCCGAACGCTTTCAGCAACGGGATAGGGGGTGCAGTAGTTCATCCCGTACGGTTTCGGCTGTGCAAAACAGACCCACCCTGTCCATAAAAGGGCATAGGAAAGGGAACTATTCTCAACAGCGGTTAGGGGCTTGTTTGCTCTAGGTTGTACCCATGTTGCGGCACCAAATTTGCAATAGACTTGTGAAGTTAGTGTCAACAGGGTATGCTTTAACTCAGGATTTGGATTGTTGGTTCTAAGCAGGCCGCGGTTGGCTTTAATCACCGATTGGAGGATCAGGTACGATGCCGCCTGACAAGAAGAGTGGATATTACTACCCGAACAAGTTTGCCCGCATCACCATTGAGGCGATGGAAGAAATCATGGGCAAGAATGGTCTGAACGCCATTCTTCAGCTTGCCAAGCTACCGGAACTCATTGACAACTATCCCCCCGACAATTTGGAAAAAGGTTTTGATTTTTCCGACTATACGGCGCTCAATGTGGCGCTAGAAGATATGTATGGGCCTCGCGGGGGGCGTGGGTTGGCGTTGCGGGCTGGTCGTGCCACGTTTGCACAGGGCTTACGTGCCTTTGGTGCGTTGGCAGGTGTAGGCGACTTGGCGTTTAAGGTCTTGCCGCTGAATGCCAAACTGAAAATCGGCGTTCCAGCGATGGCAAACATCTTCTCGCAGTTTTCTGACCAGATTTCCAACGTGAGTGAAGAAGGTGGTGACCGCATCATCTATACGTTGGAACGTTGCCCGATGTGTTGGGAACGCAAGGCAGACAAGCCCGTGTGTTATGTCGGTCAAGGGCTGTTGCAAGAAGGTCTGCGCTGGGTTTCTGGTGGTCATGAGTTCAAAGTAGATATGACAACCTGTATCGCTAAAGGCGATGACATGGGGCGTTATATCATCTACAAGGAACCGATTGGGTAAAAACAAACGCTGCCTTGCCCAACGGTTGGGCAAGCTATCGAAAAGCCCCACTCAGGTTTTTCTGTTGGGGCTTGTTGTGTTGAGGCAACGCAAACGCTAAGGGGCAAATACCATGCAGTGGCGACATTTCGGTTGGCATCTTGGCGCATTGATGATCGTTTTGGCGGGCTGTACCTTAACCTCCAATCCAGTAACCCCCACCCCATCCAGTAGCCCAACGCCGATTGGGAACGGCAAGCCTGTCGTCACGATTACCACCCCCGCCGACGGCACAGAATTTGAACTTGGTGACCCGGTTGCCGTTAGCGCCGTTGCCAGCGATGCCGAAGGGATCACCCGCGCACAGGTGTACGCCAACGGCGTGTTGGTACGCACCAGTAGCGCAACTTCGCCAAGCGGTGACCGCACCTTAGCCATTGCCTTTGACTATGCCCCGCGCACAGCGGGCGAGCTAGAGCTAGAGATCATCGCCTATCGCGGTGGGGTTGCCAGTGATCCCGCCCGAGTCAGCCTTTCGATTGTAGACACAGCCGCCTCACAGCCAACGCTCTTGCCCACCACCAGCACAGGTGGCGGCGGTTTGGGCAGTGGGGTGATCGTTAACCCCAATGACCCCACTTGCCGCGTGTTGACCGATGTGAGTGTTAACTATCGCAACGGGCCGGGAACCGGTTACACGCGCTTGGGAACGCTGGCGGGCGGCACAGAATACCCGATTGTCGGGCGGGTAGGCGATAACAGTTGGTGGCAAATTCAACTCAATAGCTTCACCAGCGTTTGGGTGAGTGCAGAATTTACAACGGTTTACGGCAATTGTACGGGAATCCCCGTTGTGAACCCGCCGACGGCAACTGCCGCGGCCACGACAACGCCCGTCCCAAGCCTGACCTACACCGTCATGCCAACCCTTGCGCCCTCTGTCACGCCGCCCCGTGCGCCTGCCGACCTCACTGTGACCAATATCACCGGGCCAAGCAGCGTCACCTTAAGCAGTGGAAGCGCCACAGCGCGCTATTCCGTGGTGATTACCAACACAGGCGGCAGCGCTGTTGGGCAGTTCGACAACGCCATTACCTATCTGCCCGGCGGCACCAATCAAGCGCTTGGCGTTGTGGCCGATCTTTCTCCCGGCCAAAGCATTACCTTATCCGTGGATCTGGTCTTTACGAGCGCAGGCACGGCCACCATTCAGGCCACCGCCGACAGCGCCAACGGCGTGAGTGAATCCAGCGAAGTGAACAACGTAGGTATTCTGGTTGTTCAGGTCAATTAGGCTTATAATAACGCTATGAAACCGACACAACTGTTGCTCATCAACCCAAAAATTGCCGCTGGTGTAGCCGTCAAGCAAGCGCTGGAACAAACCGGGCGCTTTCAGGTCTACCCGTTTGCCGATGCCGTCGCTGCGCTGGAATTTTGTGAGACGCATGTCGTAGATGTTGCCATCGTCAGTATGCACACCGAAGATATGCCCGGCGTGATGCTGGTGCGTGCGGTACGGGCAAGCAAGCCTAAAGCGCTGATTATTGCCAGCACTGCGGAATCTACCCTTGCGACGCAATCCATTAGTGCAGGGGCAGGCGGCTTGTTAGAGGCCAACTACACCGCCCGCGAAGTGCTGAACTTGATTGCACGGCTCACTGGGCAAAACAGCGGCGCCAAGATTCCAGATGCCACGCCGCCGCCCGTGCGCGAAAATCGGGAACTGTTCGAGAAGTTGGCCGCCGACGAACCCCCGCCGCCAACCCTTGAGGAAAGCGGCACCGTCACTGATTTGATGGCAACCACCAACAACCGTGACTTTCGGCGCATCCTGAAGGCGATTGAATCGCTTGAACCTAAGCCACAAATCGAAACTATTGCACTTAACCCTGTTGGGCGGGATGAAGCGCCCGCACTCCAAGACAGTGTTGACGCTGTTTCTGAAGAAACCCCCGCCCAAACGATTCTGGAAGCCGTGCAAGATGAAAGCGTCCCGCTAGAAACGCTCATCTCTGAGGAATACCTAGAACAACTGCGCCGTGACCGTGAAGGGGACGATTCGCGCTATGTGCGTGAGCCAGACTTCCTCATGGACGCTACCTTCAGCGATGATCCGTTTGAACAGCCCACCGTAGCATCTGCTGCCACGCAGACAGATGCAATGCAAACCGACGCCGCAGAGGCCGAAACGGTGACCCTATACCATGTGCGCCCGTTGCCGCCCGTCCCGCAACAATGGCAAGAAAAATCCGCGCCGCCGCGCTCACCAGCGTTACCCACGCTCGCCAGTGATCCCGAAGAAACCAGCGGCATGACCACCCGCAATGACCTGTGGGTGTGGGAAGAAGACCACGACCAAGAAACGCCTGTCAACCCGATTTTAGTCACGCTGGACGGGGATGACCCGCGCATCGCGCAAATGGCGATCACCCTCACCCAAGCCTCGCTAGAATCCACTGCCGAAGCGACGTTACTCACCTTTCAAGATGAGATCATCGCCTACGACGGCAGTTTGAGTGACAACGACCTGCAAGAGGCAATGCGCTTAATCCAAGAGGATTGGGGCAATACCCCTGACGAGGAAGCGCGGCTACAGTATTTGACACTTTCTAACGGGCTGGACTACATGATTTATTCCAGCCGCACGGCGGGCGGATTCGTCCTTTCGATGGTGTTTTCTGGCAAGACTTCCCTGCGCGATATTCGCCAGCAGGGGAACCGTATGGTCACAGCCTTGCAGATCGTCCCAGAGGTGCTGGAGTATGTCGCTGAACCTGAAGACGAAGTTGCCGAGCCAGCCAGCGAACTCCCCACTGACGAACAAGCCGCAGAGTGGGTCAATCCCGCCGCCGCACCGATTGCGGAAGCCGCCGCCGCACCGATTGCGGAAGCCGTCCCCCTACCGATAGAGATGCCCGTCGCCAACGCCGCCGCGACCAAACCTTCAAAGGGGGGGCTGGTTTTAGAGCGCGAGCCGGCCATTGATCTAGGAACACTGGTTCCCTACACCTTTGTTTGGCTACTCAAAGACCTGACAGCGGTCTTTGACCCCGCCACCGCCGAAGCGATCAACGCCGGGTTACGGGTACAACTCAGTGAGCGCGGCTGGTACATCCGCCACTTAGACGTACAAGACGACTACGTGTATATGGTCGCGTCAATCCCCGGCGACGAACCCGCCCAAAGTTTAATCCGCAACTTGCAGCGGCGTGCTGCAAAAATCGCTGCAACGCAACAGCCCAAGCTCGACCCAGAAACCCTGTGGGCAGAAAGCTATTTTATTCTGTCGCCGGGGCGCTTGCTCAACATCCAAGAGGTGCAACAGTACATCAACTTCTATCGGATGT
>JBMOFU010000014.1:0-26253 GCA_049318725.1 Phototrophicaceae bacterium
GTGACCGCCTTCACCGCGCTAGACTTCACCTTAGATGATGGGCAATTGTTGCTGGTCAAAGGTCAGAATGGGGTCGGCAAGAGTACGCTCTTACGTTGCCTATACCGTACCTATTTGCCCACCGACGGCCAAGCGATCTATCAGTCTGACATGGGCGAAATTGATCTTGCTCACGCTGCCGATGTGGATATTGTCGTATTGCGCCGCCAAGAAATTGGCTTTGTCACCCAATTCTTGCGCCCGCGCCCGCGTGTGACCGCGCTCGAATTGGTGGCCGAACCGTTGATGGAAATGGGAACTCCCGCCGAAGAAGCCATGCCACAGGCCGAAGCGCTCTTGCGGCGTTTTCGGCTCAAGCCAAGCCTTTGGCAGGCCTACCCGACCACTTTCAGCGGCGGTGAGCAGCAAAAGGTTAATTTATCCCGCGCCCTCATCGCCCCGCGCAAGTTGCTTTTGCTCGACGAACCGACAGCATCGCTGGACGCGGAAACACGCGAGTCGCTCACCGAACAACTCCGTGAACTGAAGGCGCTCGGCGTGGCGATGATCGGCGTGTTCCACCACCCCGAAGATGTCGAAACACTGATTGATGATACCGTCCAACTGCATACAACACAGGAGCTAGATCATGTGGTTGAGTGACCTCAAAATTGTAACGCCAGACCGCGTGATCGAGCGCGGCGCGATGTACTTCCACAACGGGCGCATTGAGCAACTGCTTGAAGGCGACGCCCCCGCGCCTGCACAAATTTGTACAGGCTTAACCGCCATTCCCGGCGTGGTTGACCTGCACGGCGATATGATCGAACATGACATTGAGCCGCGCCCCGGCTCTTACTTTCCGTTTGGTTTGGGGCTGTACGAACTAGACAAGCGCCTGATTGCTGCCGGGATCACCACCCACTTTGCCGCAATTTCGTTTGCATGGAAGAAAAGCGAACTGCGCCGCCAAGAGAACGCCATCAAGATCATTGAGGAAATCTATCAGCAGCGCGCTAACTTGCTGGCAGATATTCGCATTCACGCCCGCTTTGAGGTCAACAATACCGATACCATCCCTGTGTTGACCGAGCTATTGCACGCCCACAAGCTCGATTTGGTGTCGTTGATGGATCACACGCCGGGGCAGGGGCAATACGGCGACGTGGAACGCTACATCAACTTCATTACCACATGGGGCGGGGTGGATGCTGATTTGATCGCGCCAGCCCTGCGCGAAAAGCTACGGCGCAACATTGAAGAAAGTGCTGGTATTGTGCGGGATTGGGATATTGCCCGTGAGATGACCGCCTTAGCCGTCCAGAACGGGATTCCAGTGGCGTCGCATGATGACGATACCCTCGAAAAAGTAGACAAGATGGCCGAACTGGGCGTCACCATTAGTGAGTTCCCCGTGACCCTAGAAGCCGCCCAAGAAGCCCGCCGTCGGGGGATGCACGTTTTGATGGGTGCGCCGAATGCCTATCGCGGTCAATCTACCAGTAACAACCTCAGCGCGCTAGAATGCGTGCGGCTCGGCGTGGTAGACAGCCTTGCCACAGATTACTATCCCGCTGCGCCGTTACAGGCCGCCTTTAAGTTGGCCGCAGATGGTGTGATTTCACTACCCGCTGCCGTCAACCTCGTGGCAAAGAATCCAGCGGACGCCGTAAACCTGACAGATCGCGGGCGGCTGGAAGTTGGCGCGCGTGCGGACGTGGTGCTTGTTGCTGAAGAAAACGATTATCCGCGTGTTCATGCGGTGTTCCGTGACGGGCATCCCGCCTATTGGGACGTGTTCATGATGCGGCTGTCACGCGGGGTGATGGCACAATTGCTGGATCAAGAGCAGTAACCATGAAATACTATGCCCACCATCCAGCAGAAGTAACGAAACTGGCCGAAGCCTTCAAACGAGATTTAGGCGCAGAGCCGTATTTGCACGAGAACGTCATCATCATAGATAGCCATGTAGGGGCTTACACGGAACTCTATGGTGGGGTGATGTTGATGGAAAGCACGTTTGGCGATTACAGCTATGCCGCTGGCGACAATGACATCATCTACACCGATATTGGCAAATTCTGCTCGATTGCCTCGCATGTGCGGATCAACCCCGGCAACCACCCCATGTGGCGTGTGACGCAACATCATATGACCTACCGCCGTCAGCGGTTCGGCTTCGGTCAAGACGACGATAGTATCTTTGAGTGGCGTCGTAGTCAGCGGGTGACCGTCGGCCATGATGTTTGGCTCGGCCATAACGTCACCGTCATGCCGGGTGTGAAGATTGGCAATGGGGCGGTGGTGGGGTCTGGGGCAGTCGTCACCAAAGATATTGCCCCCTATGAAATTGCCGTCGGCGTCCCGGCCAAACCGATCCGCAAGCGCTTTGCAGACGCCCAGATTGAAGCGCTTCAGCGCATTGCATGGTGGGACTGGGATCACGCCACGCTCAAGGCGCGCTTTGATGACCTGCTTGATACTGACGGATTCATTGAAAAGTATGGCTAAGTTTGCGATTTACACCATCCCACCTGCGGAACACCCGTTGTATGTCTATGGCAGTGAAATGCTCGGCTACGACATCCGCGCAGGGAAGGTCTTGCCCGAAGACACCCCCACACGCCAGCACTTCGGGGTATTTAACCCCGCGTGGGTGAGCCGCGCCCAAGAGTACGGGCTACACGCGACGACCGCAGGCACGTATGAGTACAACCCCAACAGCCTGCAACTGGATGACGTGATCGGGTTATGTGAAACGATTGTCGCCAGCATCAACCCAGCGCACCCGCTCGAGCTGACCGCGCACCCGACCGAATTTATCTGGCAGAGCGGCTTTGTAGGGTTGCGCTATGAGCCGAATTTGGCCTTTCAAACCCTGCATACCGTATTGTGTAGTTTGCTCCCGCGTTTTGGGATTAATTCGCGCCCGTTGCGCCAACTCAACGAAAATCCCGCGCTGTACGGCGAAGATAATCACCTCACCACACGGGTGCAGCAATTCTTTACCCCCTACATCTTTGATGATTTCACCCCGCACTTTACGCTCTTAAACCCCTACAACGGCGAAATCGCTAATCTCAACGAACGGCTGATGGCACTGTTTGGCGACCTGAACACGCTTACGGTCAACTCGGTTTGTCTGGTGCGCCTGCAGGACGGTCATACCCACTATGAGCTAGTCCACGAGTTCGTTCACCGCCGTTAGTTGGCCCTTGCACGTCCCGCAGGGGAGCCTTCAATTCAGCAGTTTGCTCGTGATCCATTGGTTAGTATTGATTGCGCCCAATGGTGTTTAGCGCAATAATTGTAAGTTAGTAAATCTACCCCTGTAAAATAGCGTCAAGCAGTGACCGTATACTTTTCCTTGGAAGTGACTATGTTAAATTCGACAGCCGTCGTCTGGACAGCTGATGACATTTTAGCCACACTGCGCGATCATGCCACTGAGCTACAAGCCCTTGGTGTCGTCAAAATTGGGCTATTTGGATCATTTGTTCGTCATCAACAAACGCCCTTAAGCGATATTGACCTCTTGGTGACGGTAGATAGGTGGACGTGGTCGCGTTGGTGTGAACTGTGTGATTTTCTTGAAGACCTTCTGCCGCTTAAGGTTGACCTTGTTCCCGAAGAAAATCTGCGCTCTGAGTTGCGCCGCTATGTGCTTTCAGAGGTGCGTTATGCCGAGGGATTTTAAGCACTACCTTACGGATATGTTGCAGGCGATCCAACAAATTGAGCAGTCCGTAACAGGGATTGATCTTGAGACCTTTCAAGGTCAGTATGAGAAAATTAACAGTGTATTGTTCAACTTGATGACACTCGGCGAGGCTGCCAAGAATATTCCCCCAGAGATCCGCGAAGCACATCCGATGATTCCATGGTCTCAGGTGGGGCGCTTTCGAGATTTTGTCGTGCATCATTATTGGAGCCTTGATATTGCAAAGGTTTGGCAGATCGCGCATGAGGACATCTCACCCTTGAAGGTTGCTTTAGAATCGCTGGTGAAAACCCTCATTAATCCGCCTACTAACTGAGGAGTAGGCATCTGTATAGCGCTGTTTGGGTCAATAGTTGTAACTTGCCGATGTTGGCGCGCCATTATATAGAGCGGCATGGAGAATAAACGATGCTGAAACACATCTTGTGTTACGGAGATAGCAATACGTGGGGGTACATCCCTGAAGGGACGGGGCGCTATGCGGTAGATGTCCGCTGGACTGGGGTCATGGCGGCAGCGTTAGGTAGCGATTACCGTGTGATTGAAGCAGGCTTAAACGGGCGCACGACTGTATTTAACGACCCAATGCGCGACGACGCCAACGGAAAAGCCTATTTGCCAACCACCCTCAGAACCCATATGCCGCTAGACCTTGTGATCTTGATGCTAGGCACAAACGACCTCAAAAGCCGCTTTTCGGCCTCTGTTGCGGATATTGCGCTTGGCATGGGCAACTTAATCGAAATCGTCTTGAATAGCCGTAGCGGTCAGGCTGAAAAAGCGCCTGCTTGTTTGATCGTTTGCCCACCCCCCATTGCTGAAAACTTCGATTCCTCAGAGTGGGCAGGGCAGGGGATTGGTGCGTTGGAAAAATCCAAGCAGTTAGCGCCGAATTACGCCAAAATAGCTGCTTCTTTGGGGGTTGCCTTTTTTGACGCAAGCACAGTGATTGAGTCTAGTCCAGTTGATTCTGTTCACCTTTCTGCCGATGCACATGCCACGCTAGGCCAAGCGCTGGCACAAGTAGTTAGCGGTTTGCCGCTGTAGCCAGCCTTTGTTTTTTGTACGGTCTACGGCTATGCTAGGCACTGAATCAATAGTTAAGCGATGATTGGCGGGGTAGGGAACAGGTATGGATCAAATAATTTCCAACCGTTATCAACTGGAAGCCTTAATCGGTTCTGGGGGGATGGGGGCGGTCTATCGCGCAACAGATTTACTCACTGATGAAGTGATTGCCCTCAAGCGGCTCACGATAGACCATCAAAACCTCGAATTTGCCAATGCAGACACCATCAGCTCACGCATGGCGTTGACGCAAGAGTTTCACATCCTTTCGGGCATTCGTCACCCGCACATCGTCAGTGTGTTGGATTACGGCTTCGATGAGCGCAAGCAGCCCTTTTTTACAATGGAGTTGATCCATAACCCGCATACCTTGTACAGCTATGCCGTTGAAAGGCCGCTGGCTGAAAAATATGTCTTGCTTGGGCAAGTGTTACATGCGCTGAACTACCTTCACCGACGGGGCATCCTCCACCGCGACCTGAAGCCGGCCAATATCTTAGTCGGTGAAGGCAAAGCGCGCCTCTTGGATTTTGGCTTGGCTGTGGCTGCCGAACACCTCAAAAATCAAGAAGATGATGGCTCAGTCGTGGGTACGTTGGCCTACCTTGCACCAGAAACGATGATCGGCACACCCGCCAGCTTTGCCTCTGACCTGTATTCGTTTGGGGTAGTGGCTTACGAGTTGTTGACCGGCCATCACCCATTTTCCATGACCAGCCCCACTCGCTTGATGATGGAAATCTTCAATACGCCAGCAGATGTCAGCAGCCTCAGCGATATGCCTGCAATGCAGGAGATTATTGAACGCCTGCTGATGAAGTCTCCCGATGATCGCTATGCCAGTGTGGGGGAACTCTTTCAAGATTACTTTGAGGCAACCGAACAACAAAGTAGCTATGAAACCGTAGACATCCGCGATAGTTACTTGCAAAGCGCCAAGTTTGTTGGGCGTGAACATGAACTGGCTCGCTTACGGGGCGGTCTCATGGAGGCGCTTCAACAGCGCGGCAGCATTTACCTGCTTGGGGGTGAATCTGGTGTGGGGAAGTCGCGCTTGGTGGAGCAATTGCGGACGCACGCCCTTGTAGATGGGGCGTTGGTGTTACGTGGGCAGGCGCTTTCTGAAGGGGGCTTGCTCTATCAACTGTGGCGGCCTGTCTTGCGCTATATGTGTTTGTTTACCCCGCTAAGCGACTTTGAAGCGTCTGTCTTGAAGTTGTTGGTGCCAGACCTTGAGCGCTTGCTCAAGCGCCCAATCCCCGACGCGCCAGAAATCGCCCCGGCGGCCTCTCAAGAACGGCTCTTTACCACCATCGGACAAGTGTTTCGGCGGCAAAGCCAGCCGATGCTCATCCTTGTTGAAGATTTGCACTGGGCTGGAGAAAGCCTGCTGATCTTGAAAGAGATCGGCCAGTTTATCCAAGACTTGCCCGTGATGATTGTCGGAACCTACCGTAACGACGAACTGCCACGCCTTGCAGAGATGATCCCCACTGCCCAAAATATCAACCTTAACCGCCTTAGCACGACAGAGATTGAAAGCCTCAGCGCGTTTATGCTTGGGATTGACCCCACACAGCAGCCGCAATTGATTGCGCTGTTGCAACGAGAAACCGAAGGCAACGCGCTATTCATTGTCGAAGTCATGCGGATGTTGGCCGAAGATGCCGGCAAGCTGGAACAGATCACGCAGATGAACTTGCCTGAACAGGCGTTTACAGGCGGGATGCAAGCCATTTTGAAGCGGCGTCTGGCTCAAGTTCCCACGGCAGATTATGCCATTCTGGAACTCGCGGCAGTGGCCGGGCGGCGGATTCAAACGGACTTGTTGGTGTACCTCTATCCCAAAATCCAGTTAGATCAATGGTTGGCGGAATGCGCCACTGTGTTAGAGGTACAGGCCAATGATTGGGTATTTGCCCACGACAAACTCCGAGAAATTGTGATTGCCAGCCTAGAAGCTACCCGTTTGAAGCAGTTGCACGCCCAAATCGGCTTAGGGATGGAAAAACTCTATCCAGACCTTGATGCTTACGCAGCAGTCTTGGCCTATCACTGGCAGGGGGCGCAACTGCCGCAAAAGGAATACCCCTATCGGCTGAAGGCGGGGCAACAAGCGCTAAAAAATGCCAACTATCGAGAGGCGTTGACCTTCTTTGAGCGTGCGATCCAACTGGCAGACGAGCTACAGCTAGACATGCTAGAAAAGATGTCGCTCAAGCGCTATGTCGGTGAAACCTACTTTGGGCTGGGGGAACTGGCTCAGGGGTATGGGGTTTTTATTGAAACCCTTTCTCCGTTGAATTTAGCGCCCATGCCACAGGGCAGCACGCTTGACCAGCATATTCAAGATATGGCCGCCGACCCGTTGCGCTATAGCGGTGCGTTGTCTAAGGTGGCCTTCCCGCAGGCGATTGAGTATTACCGCAATGCCATTTTTGCCTGCGAGATGATGAGTATGGTTCAATACTTCAAAAATGATAAATATCCTGCCGTCTACCATGCGTTAGTTGGTTTAGAACTGGCTGTACAGGTTGGTGAAGCGTGCCACAACGAGCAAATCCGTTTACAGGCGTTGATGAGCCTGATGGCCTCTTTGATCCCATTACAGGATGCCGCTCACCGCTACAATCAACAGGCCAACGCCGCCCTAGAACAAAATGATCAGCCAGAAACACGCATGTGGGTACTGTTGATGGCGGGCATCTACGCGACCAATAGCGCCACTTGGTCAATTGCCATCCCCGCACTGGAAGAATCTATCCAGTTGACGCGCAAGGTGGGCAATATGCGCCGCCACCTAGAAAGTATTTTAGCCCTAGCTGCCGTCTATTACTTTCATGGGCTGTGGGATCAATCTTTGGAGTTGGCTGAACAACTCTATGACTTGGGGATCAAGCAGGAAAACCGTCAGTCAGAGGCGTGGGGCTTGGATGACCGCGCGCGGGTGATGTATCGGCGCGGACGCCATGCAGAATCGCTGCCGTTGTTGATCGAAAGCATCCAAATTTACCAATCCATTCACGACACGGGCGGCACGATTTGGGTGCATGGCGGGCTGGCGAATATCTACATGCGGCTTGGTGATTTTGCCAGCGCCGAACCGCACGCCCAACAAGCCCGTCAACTGTTGCGAGAAACCCGTTCTAGCTCCTATGGTGTTTTAGAGGGTTGTCAGGGGATGACGGAATTTTACGTGCAGCGCTACGAAGCTACGCCGAGTAATGTAGAGTTCGGTCAAGATGCGCGAGATGCCCTAAGCATGATTCAAGAATACGCGGCGATCTTTAGCATTGGCCGCACACATGCCTTGTTATACAGCGCACGCATTGCTTGTGTAGAACATCGTCCTGCACAGGCCATCCAACACGGTCAAGCCGCGCTCCAAGCCGCCATCACACACGGTCAGCCCTATGAGGCAGGCTTGAGCGCGTACTACTTAGCGCGCTTTGTCGGCAACGCCCACGCTGATTTTGTCGGCTATACCCAACAAGCAGAAACCTACTTCCAGCAGGTTGGGGCGGCCTATGATTTGGAATTGCTCGCCCAGTTATCGTCGCGTGAGGCGGGCTGTAACGCTTAAATTCAAACCTAATGTTAAATAAGGGTTAATGTCAGACCTTGTTGCGTTAATCTCTTTGCGGTAAATTCATGCACTCTAACACACGCTTTAAGGAGAACGTATTTTGAAAAAAGTCTTTGCAGGTCTTTTGGTCATGTTGTTGATGGTGACGGCGGTTGCCGCCCAAACTGAAACTGTAGAAATCACCTTTGCCCATATCTTCGGCGGCGAAGGCGACACACGCGGCGATGTCGTCCGTGCGATTGCCGATGATTTTATGGCAGCAAACCCGAATATCATCGTCAATGTAGAATCCAGCAACATTGAGTACACCGAACTGTTTAACAGCGCGCTTTTGGCCGCCGAACAAGGCAATGCGCCAACCATCGTGCAAATTGAAGAGGGCTTGACCCAACTGGCGATTGATTCTGGTTACTTCTTGCCCATCAGTGAGCTTGCCAGCGAAGAACAATTGGCAGACATCAACAGTGATATGCTCGAAGTCGTTCGCAACTACTACACGGTGGATGGCACCCTATGGAGCGTCCCGTGGAACTCATCCAACCCGATTTTGTACTACAACAAGAGCATGACCGACGCGCTTGGGATTGAAATCAGCAGCACCGAACCGTTGACCTTTGACGAAATCACTGCGATTTGCGAAGGCGTGATGGCTGCAAAGGCTGCCATCCCTACCTTGACCCATTGCATTAACTGGCCGGTGGCGTCTTGGTGGGTGGAGCAATGGCTTTCTATGCAAGATGCACTGTACGCCAATAACGACAATGGTCGCAGTGGCCGCGCCAGTGAAGTCTACTTTGACAGCGAACCGGTGATGAACATCATCAATTGGTGGGCAGCCATGGACGCCGCAGGCTACTACACCTACAGCGGCACCCCCAATAACTACAATGGCGAAGGCGCGTTGTTCGGCTCTGGGGCTACGGCGTTGCACTTCAATACCACCGCCGGAATTACGCTATTCGTTGGCGCCTTTGAGGGTGCAGGCGTTGAATTGGGCATTGCCCCGCTTGCCATCCCTAGCGAAAGCGCAACCAACGGCGTGACCGTCGGCGGCGCCAGCGTGTGGGTGAGCAACGGTCAAACCGAAGCTGAAACCCAAGCCGCGGTAGACTTCATCTTCTTCTTGACCAACGCCGAAAATGACATCCGTTGGCATCAAGGCAGCGGTTACTTCCCGAACCGTACATCCTCCATTGAAACATTGACCACGGGCGGCTATGTAGACCCTGCCAGCGGCGCAGAAGTCAGCTGGTTTGAAACGTTCCCGTTCTTCCGTGTAGCTATTGACCAATTGGCGAACTCTGGTGGCACGATTGCCAACTCTGGCCCGATTATTGGCCCTGCTACCGAAGTGCGTGCCGCCCTTACGCAGGGGATTCAGTCCATATTGGACAACGACATTAGCCCAGCAGAAGCGATGGCCGCCGCCAAACAAAGCGCCGACGCCATCCTTGCCGACTATAACTCGTTGATTGGCGAATAAACCCAGATCGGAACCTTACCTCCATGACCAAAGACACCGTACAAGTTGAATCGCTGTTTGCGCGCTTGATCGGCGTGTTGGTTGTGGGGTTTGGCGTTTATTTTCTGGTTACTGAATGGGGTGGGCTGTGGGTGTTCGTCCGTTGGTTAGGGCAACACCTTGCACAGACGCCCCAAACGCTACAAGCCCTTGTAACGTATTATGGCGCATTGCCCGCCGCCCAGTGGCTCCCGCCGCTATGGATTGGGGCGCTATTCGGCGCGTTGACCAGTGTTGCCGTCATGCGTTCGATACGTGCTGGGGTGGTCGGCGCGGTTGCGGGGGCATTTGGCGCGCAACTGTTGACCCGCTTGCTCCAGCATTGCACCTATCTGCCAGAAGCCTCTCGGCTAGAATTTTGGTGGGGAACGGTCATCACCTGCCTTAGTAGCTTGATTGTGCTATTGCCGTTGTGGGCATTTTGGCGTCAACGGACGCAGGTTCAACTAGAATCCAGCGCAGGGTATTTTCGCGCACGCTGGTTGCCTTACGTGTTACTTTCCCCCATGATCTTTAATCTGCTCTTGTTTTTATACTACCCAAGCCTACAAACCATTATTCTATCGCTCAATTCACGGCGCTTCCCGTTGCCACAAGAACGCTTTGTCTGCCTCGGGAATTATATTGCGCTTTCTACAGACATCATCTACGGCAATAGCTTATTCGTCACTGCGCTGTTGACCGTGTGCATTGTCGCGCTGAGTTTAATCTTGGCATTAGGTACGGCATTGCTGGCTTCACAACAGGTTTACGCCGCCAACCTGTATCGCACGCTGCTGATTTGGCCGTTCGCGCTCTCGCCAGTGGTGGCCGGCGCGATCTTCTTGGTGATCTTCCGTGAGGGCGAAAACGGGCTGATTAACGCCGTCCTCCATGCCCTGAACGGAACAACGCTCAACTGGCAACGGGAGCCTGCGTTGGCACAGATCAGCATTGTGGCTGCGTCGGTTTGGAATATCCTCGGCTTTAACATCTTGTTTTATATTGCGGGCTTGCAGAACGTCCCAACAGATTTGTTGCAAGCGGCAGAAATTGACGGCGCAAACCGCTTACAGCGCTTCTTCTCGATTACCTTGCCGTTGCTTGCCCCGTACACCTTTTTCTTGCTCGTTACCAACGTCACCTATGCCTTTTACGGCATCTACGGTGTGGTGGATACCATCACGCAAGGGGGGCCTCCGTTAGGGGCAGCCGGGCAAGCGGGGGGGGCAACCGATGTATTGATCTTCAAGTTGTATGAGGACGCCTTTAATCCGGGGTCACCCGCAGGCTTGGCGGCGGCACAGGCGGTCATCTTATTTTTGTTGTTGGCGGGGATCACCTTGCTACAGTTCCGCACGATAGAAAGCCGAATCACGTATGGAGAGTAGGTCAATGACCCAAACAACGGTTTCTGCCCGCTCGGTGCGCCCACGCTGGCGAATCCATGCCGCGCTGATCGTCATCTGCTTTGTGATGTGTATTCCGGCGTTGTATGCGCTACAAGTGGCAACACTCACGGCCATTGAAACCGCATTCCCGCCAGCGCGCCTATTCCCGCCCGGCCAAGACTTGCTCAACAACCTGCGTGAACTGTTTACCGAGTTGAACTTTGGCCGCTTAATCGTGAATACGCTGGTCGTTTCAGGGGTGATTGTGATTGGCAAGACAGTGCTGGCGCTGTTGGCCGGGTTGACGTTCGTCTACTTTCGCTTTCCCGGGCGGACGGTGTTGTTCTTCTTCATCCTGCTAACCTTGCTGATGCCGACAGAAATCATCTTGTTGCCGCTGTTTCGGATGATGTCTGAACTTGGCTGGGGAGAAAACTCGCCGCGCTTGGCAATGACGATTCCGTTTTTAGCCACAGCCACCGGGACGTTTTTGTTCCGCCAGCACTTCCGCAACATCCCGCGTGAACTGGCCGAAGCCGCGCAAATTGACGGCAGTACGCCGTTACAATTCATGTGGATGATTTTAGTCCCGATGTCTTGGAATGTGATTGTCGCGCACGCGCTGATCCAGTTTATCTCTAGCTGGAACCAGTATTTGTGGCCGTTGTTGGTGGTGCGTCAAAGCAGCGATCAAGTGATTCAGGTGGGCGTGCGGAATGCCGTTAACTTTGGGCTACAGTCCGACTACGGGATTTTGATGGCCGCCGGCATTGTGACCTCATTACCGCCGCTGATTGTCTTTGTGTTGATGCAAAAGCAGTTTATGAACGGCTTTGCCTTCACCCGAGACAAGTAGGGGCGTGGGTTTATCCCCGCCTGTGAGACTACACCCCCTGACAAAGATCGAATGCCGCTTTCAACCCTGCTTCAGCGTCGCCCGTCGGGATAAATTCCTGCCCGATGTACCCTGTATAGCCTGTCTGCTGGATGGCACGCATGATGGCAGGGTAGTTCAGTTCTTGGCGATCATCAAGTTCATGCCGACCCGGAACACCCGCTGTGTGATAATGCCCAATATAGGCGTGATAGTCGCGGATGGTGCGAATGATGTCGCCTTCCATAATTTGCATGTGGTAGATGTCGTAGAGCAGCTTGAGGTTGGGGGAACCGACCTGCTTGCAGACTTCAACGCCCCAAGCAGTATGGTCGCACTGATAATCGGGATGGTCTACTTTGCTGTTGAGCAGTTCAAGCACCAATGTCACCCCAGCTTGCTCTGCCATCTGTGCGGGCAATCGGAGGTTCTCTATGGTGATTTCTAGCCCCTCTGCATCACTGATCCCGTTGCGACTCCCACTAAAACAGATCACATTGGGGATGCCCCATTGCGCGGCTAACTCCAGATTTGCGCCGATTTCATCGGTAATCCGAGCGGCATTTTCGCGGCGGTTCAACCCGTCTACGATGGATTGATGCCCGCCCAGTGATACAATTTTGAGTCCTGCATCTTGAATCTGTTGCCAGTATTGTTGGCCGACCAACTCAATGCCTGCATAGCCAAGCCGAACCGCTGCTTGAATACACTGCTCAGGGGTTAGTGCATCCGGTACGAAACACCACCACGCAATCGCTTGTTTTAAGGGGATCATCGGACTGTCCTTAAGCGCAAACTATTGCGCCCCTACTCTGAATAAGCCATCTGTCTTTGATAACAGCGTATCATGGGTTGCGGTGGGCGGGTATACCCAAACCTTGCTAGGCTGATTTACAATTCCGTACAGGTGTAAACTATTGCACCCCAACCCTATAATTCAACAGAATTTGATTATAGGCACGTTACCCACTTAAAAATACCTTGACAAAACCGTATAAATTATGTTAGATTAAAATGTAAAAGTAAGTAAAGTTAACTAACTTTACCCACTTTATAGATACATCTAACCGATTTCACATGGTATGGATGTGATCTAAGCCCCTTCTTAAATAGTAATTGTATAGAGGAGATTCGCATGAAAAAAACAGGTCTTACCCACGTCATCGTCATCGTAGCGCTGATGCTGACATTCGGGACATTCATCCAAGCGCAATCGGGTGGCAGTCTTGTGATTGAAAGCTGGCGCAATGACGACCTCACGATTTGGCAAGATGTGATTATTCCAGCCTTTAACGCCCAATACCCCGATATTGAAGTCACCTTCGCCCCAACCGCCCCCGCAGACTACAACGGCATCCTCAACAGCAAGCTCGAAAGCGGCACCGCTGGCGACTTGATTACCTGTCGTCCGTTTGATGCTTCGCTTGCATTGTTTGACGCTGGCTATTTGGCCTCGTTGAACGACCTACCCGGCCTCGAAAACTTCAGCGATGTTGCCAAGAGCGCATGGATCACTGACGACGGTGCAGATGCCTTCTGCGTGCCGATGGCTTCGGTGATTCACGGGTTTATCTATAACGCAACCGCCTTTGCTGAACTTGGCCTAGAAGAACCGACCACCCAAGAAGAATTCTATGCTGTGTTGGATGCCATCCAAGCTGACGGCACCTATGCCCCGCTGGTCATGGGGACGAAGGATCAATGGGAATCTGCGACTGTCGGCTTCCAGAACATTGGGCCGAACTTCTGGATGGGCGAGACTGGCCGCTTAGGATTGTTGGCCGGTACAGAAGCCTACACCGACCCACAATACGTGGCGGTTTGGCAAGAACTGGCGAACTGGTCACCCTATTTGTTGGATGGCTATGAAGCTGTGGCTTACCCCGATGCACAACAAGCCTTTACGCTCGGCTTGGGCGCGATCTACCCCAGTGGCTCATGGGAAATTTCTGGCTTCCGTGCAGGCGCAGACTTTGAACTGGGCGCATTCCTGCCGCCAGTGGCTGCTGAAGGCGATACCTGCTATATCAGCGACCACACCGACATTGCGCTTGGCCTCAACGCCGCCAGCCCGAATGCTGAATCTGCCCGTATTTTCTTGGAGTGGATGACCAGCCCAGAATTTGCTCAACTGTACTCCAACGCGCTGCCCGGCTTCTTCACCCTCTCCGATCACCCGATCACCCTAGAAGACCCGCTCGCACAAGAATTTGTGGATTGGCGCAACACTTGCGAATCCACCATTCGCAATTCCTACCAAATTCTGTCGCGTGGTGAGCCGAACCTTGAAAATGAACTGTGGGCAGTCACCTCACAGGTCATCAACGGCACGTTGACCCCCGAAGACGCCGCTGCACAAATCCAGACTGGCCTAGAGTCTTGGTATACCCCGGCCAGCTAGATCGTATGTGAGACGTATTTTGTAGGGGCGTCCCATGGGACGCCCCTACAGAACCGTTGTCAATTGTAGGGGCGCAATCGTTTGCGCCTCTGCCTATCCCTTTTCAAATACACATCAGACGTTAGTAGGATGTTGCCAATGAACGCCACCAGCGGTAAACCGTTTCCGTTTCACATTCTTGTTTTTCTTGCGCCTGCCTTCCTCATTTACTCCCTATTTATGATTTATCCGCTGGTAGATTCGCTCCGCTTGGGGCTATATGCGCCCGATCCAGAAGACAATCAAGCCGAAGTGTTTGTTGGTCTAGCGAACTACGAGCGCCTGCTGACTGATGACCAGTGGGCGCCGCGCTTGTACGGCGCAATTCGGAATAATGTGGTGTTCTTTGTAATTCATATGCTGGTGCAAAACCCGATTGCGCTCTTGCTGGCAAGCCTGTTGAGTTCGATCAAACTGCGCGGACGGGGCATTTACCGCACGTTGATCTTCATGCCGACGGTACTGTCGGTAGTGTTAGTCGGGTTCATTTGGCGCTTGATCTTAAGCCCGCTGTGGGGTATTGGCGATGACATCCTGCGCGGGGTAGGGCTTGGCGACTACATCCAGCCGTGGCTAGGGCTAGAGTCTACTGCGTTGCCCACACTCTCGCTGATTTCGGTCTGGCAGTTCGTTGGCTTGCCGATGATGCTCTTGTTGGCCGCGCTGATTAGCATTCCAGATGAATTGGTGGAAGCCGCCCGTGTGGATGGTGCGACAGCGTTCGCCGTCTTTTGGCGGATCAAATTCCCATTGATTTTGCCGACATTAGGCATTGTGGGGGTGTTGACGTTTGTGGGCAACTTCAACGCCTTTGATTTGATCTACACTGTACAGGGCGGTCTGGCAGGGCCAAACTTCTCTAGCGATATTCTGGGGACGTTCTTCTACCGCACGTTCTTTGGCTTTCAACTTCAAGCGGGTAACCCCACTATGGGCGCGACGATTGCCGGGGTGATGTTCTTGATTATCCTTTCTGGGGTGGTGGTGTACCTGTTTGGTTATCAACGCCGTATTGTGCAAGTGGAGATGTAAGCCGATGACAGTGATGCGCGTTCGTTTCAGTCAGGTGTGGCAGTCGGGGTTAGCCCACCTGATCTTATTAGCTTATACGGCATTGGCATTATTCCCTGTGCTATTGGTATTTCTCAACTCGTTCAAATCGCGTCGGGCAATCTTCCAAACGCCTTACGCCTTGCCTAACTCCGCTACATGGGATTTAGTCGGCTACCAAACCCTGCTTGAGCGCGGCAACTTTGGGCTATACTTCCTCAATAGCTTCATTGTGACCATCGTCGCCATGATCCTGATCTTGCTGTTCGGCTCAATGGCGGCCTTTGCCCTGTCTGAATACAAGTTCCCCGGCAATACGTTGGTGGGGCTATATTTAGCCATCGGCATCATGATCCCTATTCGGCTTGGTACGGTCAGCTTATTGCGCTTGGTCGTCCAGCTAGATTTAATCAACACATTGGCGGCGCTAATTTTGATCTACGTAGCACAGGGCTTGCCGTTGGCGATCTTCATCCTCACGTCGTTTATGCAACAGGTGCCGCACGATCTTAAGGACGCCGCCCGTGTAGATGGTGCCAGCGAGTACCGCATCTACGCCTTGATTGTGCCGTTGGTGCGCCCTGCCGTTGGGACGGTCGCCGTGTTTAACATCATCCCGATTTGGAATGATTTATGGTTCCCGTTGATTTTGGCCTCTGCGGAAGATGTCAAAACCGTGACGCTTGGCACACAATCCTTTTTAGGGCAGTTCGTCAGCGACTGGAACGCCATTCTTGCGGCGCTTTCCATTTCCATCATTCCGGTGATGTTGTTATACATTGTCTTTTCGCAGCAACTGATTCGCGGCCTCACCAGCGGTTCGGTCAAGTAAGGGGTAACAAGCTATGACCTTAAAAGTAGGGATTGTCGGCGCGGGATTTATGGGGAATACCCACGCCGCTGCATGGACGCAAACGCCAGCCAATCTGGTGGGGGTGGTTGCCACGCATGGCGCGGAAGCACTTGCAACGCGCTATGGGATGACGGTATATCCAACGTTGGCCGATCTGTTACAAGCGGTTGATGTGGTGGACATCTGCACCCCAACGTCACGACACTATGAACAGGTATTGCAGGCTGCCGCCGCTAAAAAGCACATCGTCTGCGAAAAACCCCTAGCGCGGCACTATGCCCACGCGCAAGAAATGGTCGCCACCTGTAAAGCCGCTGGCGTCAAGCTCTTGGTGGCGCAAGTGGTGCGCTTCTTCCCACAATATGCGCTGGCAAAGGCCGCCGTCAACAATGGCGATATTGGCCGTGTGGCGACGTTGCGCCTGAGCCGTGCCTCATTCACGCCCGGCACGCCAGAAAGCTGGCTCCATGACCATGAACAGTCCGGCGGGGTGATTTTGGATTTGATGATCCATGACTTTGACTATGCCCGCTGGGTGGCCGGGGAAGTCGAAAGCGTGTTTGCCCGCAACATTGCACCGCAACTGGCTCCCGCCTATGGGGACTACGCCCAAGCGATTTTGCGCCACACCAACGGGGCGATTTCGCATATCGAAGGGGGGTGGGTGTATCCCAAGCCATTGTTCCGCACATCGCTAGAAATCAGCGGCGATCGCGGTTTGATCGAACTGCCTGCGGGAACATCTGACCCGTTGCAACTGTATCGCAATGAATCCCACGACGGCGGATTGCCCGATATTGCCGTTCCCACTAGCCCGTTGGCCGAAGACCCCTATCTGACGCAAATCCGCCATTTTTACAGCATCTTGTCTGGCGAATATATCGAATGGCGCGTGATGCCTGAAGATGGCTTGGCGGCGGTGCAAATCGCACTGGCGGCGATACAATCTGCTCAAACAGGTCGGCGTGTCATGCTTACAGAGGTGAAATAATGCGCTTAGGAATCTTGAGTTTTGCCCACTTACACGCGGAAGCCTACGTCCAAAACGTGCGTGCCATGCGCGGCGTGGAACTGGTTGGCATTGCAGATGAAGACAGCACGCGCGGCCAGCGTTTCGCCCGTGATTTTGCCGTAGACTGGTTTAATTCCTACGATGACCTGTTGGCCGAACAACCCGACGGCGTGATTATCTGTTCAGAGAACGCCAATCACGCTGGGCTAGTCTTGAAAGCGGCAGCGGCAGGTGTGCCTGTGCTGTGTGAGAAGCCTATCGCTACGACGCTAGAAGACGCGCAAGCGATGATTGATGCCTGCCAACAGGCCGCCGTACAACTGATGATTGCCTTCCCGATGCGCTTTAATACCCCCATTCAGCAGGCGGCGCAGGTGATGGCTTCTGGTCAATTGGGGCAGATTTACGGCATCAAGGGCGTGAATCAGGGGGAATGCCCGCGTTATCACCGTGAATGGTTCGTGGACAAAACCTTAGCGGGCGGTGGGGCGTTGATGGATCATATTGTCCATTTGGCCGATGTGTTGCGCTGGACGCTGCAAAGTGAAGTGGTAGAGGTGTTTGCTGAAGCCAATCACATCCTCTATGCCGATGAAGCCGACGTTGAAACAGGTGGCATGGTGATGCTCACATTCGCCAACGGCGTGTTCGCCTCTATTGATTGCAGTTGGAACCGCCCACCGTATTACCCGACATGGGGTGGCTTGGCAATGGAAGTCGTCGCCGAAAAGGGTTTGCTCACCGTAGATGCCTTCAAACAGACGGCAACCGTGTATCAGCACACGCTCCAACGCCCCACTTGGGCATATTGGGGGTCAGACGCCAACCAAGCGATGATTGCTGAATTTGTCGCTTGCATTCGGGAAGGTCGCGCCCCTGCCGTCAGCGGGCAGGATGGTTACAAGGCGCTTGAAGTGGTGTTGGCGGCGTACCGCTCGGTAGAAACTGGGCAACCTGTGCGCTTGGGTGCTTAATCATGCCGAACCTTGAAGTGATCGCCTGCACGCTGGAGGATGCCCTTGCCGCACAAGCGGGCGGGGCAGACAGCCTAGAACTGTGCGTTGACCTGCCCAACGATGGGCTTACCCCACCCTTAGACGTGGTGCAACACATCCGCGATGCAGTGCGCTTGCCGTTGCATGTGATGCTGCGCCCCCATGCCCGCGATTTTGTCTATTCCGCTGCGGACATGGAAGTCATGCTTGCTCAAGTGGCGGCATTCAAATCATTAGGAATCCAGAGCGTTGTGTTCGGCGCCCACACTCCCGACGGACGGTTAGACCTGCCCACGCTGTTGCAGATCATACAGGCCGCCGCGCCTTTGCCTGTCACCTTGCATCGGGCGCTAGACCGCAGCAGCAACGCCGCCGAGCTATTGCCGCAGTTGGTCGGGGTCGTGCCGCGCCTGTTGACCTCTGGCAGTGGTGGATCAGCCTCAGAGGGGGCAAGTGTATTAGCACAGTGGGTCGTTACCTATGGCAACGCCTTTGAATTTGTCGTGGCGGGCGGCGTCAATGCTGAAACCATCATCCCGCTTTACCAGCAAATCCATGCGCCAACGTATCATGTGGGTAGTGCTGCGCGCACCCACAACTGTGTAGACACTGCAAAGGTGATTCAGCTTAGAAGGTTGATTCCTTAGTGATTTGCATAACCAATACCTGAGACAATTTAGATGCTTGCAGGAGGAACAAGTTCCAGATTCAAGCCACAAACCGCTCAGATTGCGGCGCACGGATGCCATTGAAGCGCATCCGGCGTTGCCAAATGGCCGAAACTAAATCGGGTGAGGGTGCCAGCGAAAGTATTTTTAAGACAGCGGTCAAATAACGGTAGGCGCGATAGTGGGCTTTGAGATCAAGCACGCTGAAATCGGGATCATGCTGGCAGTAAGGGAGCATCAACACCGCCGAAACATTGACCATGAAAAAGGCCAGATTCGACGCATTCGTGACTGCTGGTGCTTCAAAGGCGACGATCTATCGCTACCTCTAGATGTCCCACTTAAACTTCCCTTAAAAGAGCTGCACTTCACAGCAGATTCGCTACCCTTACCCCCTGAATGTCGGTTTTGGTCAGTAGAGATACTATTAGTCCTGTTATATAAAAATAGTACATCACAGCTATCCCCTTGGTACAGCGGACTATTGGCGAGCTATGTTAGGGGGAGTGTTAGGTTATGGCTTCAAACGGGGGGAGGGGTGGAATATCGGTAAGATTAGGGTCAATACGCTTGAGCCTTGTCAAGGCTTCGCTTTGAGTTTTGACAATCGCAAAGTTTTGCGGGCGGTTGCCGCGCTTGGCTACTTGAATTACCGTGGCGCTGATGAAGGCGGTGAGGCGGTCATCCGTAATAACCAATTGCCAATGGTGATTGGGGTGGGCAAACATGTTAAAACTGCTTGACAAGACGTTTAGATTCTTTGAGAAGGAGTCCATTAAGGTGAAATCGACAATAGAAATGATGGGGTTTATGGCAGCATCCAAGATGGCGATGCTCTCCTTATTGCTGGCAATATTTTCGCTGTGGGTATAGTTCCCCCATACACTCATGTAGATAACCCTTCCGGGTATATAATCGTAGAACTTATAGGGCATGGTTTTGATCCTTGTTAGGAACTCACTAGGGCGCACTTCTCGCCGCGCACTTTCTCGCAACGTTTTTATTTTACACCGAAATGGCCTCTAGCGGGCAAGTGGTCTACGCCCGCTAAAATGGAGTCTCAGTGGCTCGTATAATGAGCATACGGAGGAAAACATGATAAAGCCAACACAATTCAACGAAGAATACAAACGGTCAGTGGTGGTAAAAGCCAAGACGAGCGGTAACGTTACTCAAACGGCACGCGAGCTAGGCATCAGTAGCAAGAGCCTGTATCGCTGGATCAAAGCCTACGCTGAACCGATCGAGGGGGATGCTCAAAGGCATCTCCCTGTTCAGATGCTTTTCCATCTGCCACGATGTGAATGAACTTTTCCGTATTCGACCCCGAAAAATAGTACAGCGATGCTTACTCGTTCTACCCAGCCCGATTTCTCTGCCCCCGCTTGGAAGGCGACCCGCCTAGCCCCTGTTTTTTGATGGTCTCGGGTTAACCCAAAGGCCTCACGGTTTCACGCTCAATCAACTCCACTGGGAACGTTAGCCCTTGAATCTGCTGTTCATTCATCAACGCAAACAGCGATTGCGTGGCGGTGTAGCCAATCTGATACATTGGCTGGCGCATGGTCGTCAACGGCGGGATCATATACTGCACTTCGGGAATATCATCAAAGCCCATTAGCGAAATATCATCCGGTACTGCAATCCCGCGTCGATACAGCGCCAACCGAACCCCCACCGCCGTTTGATCGTTAGCGGCAAAGATCGCCGTAAAGGGGAGTTGCTCCCGCAGCCGCAAGAGTTGGTCAACCACATAAGCCCCGCCGACTTCAGAATAGTCTGCATCAATGATTAGCTCTGGGTAAACCTGTAGTCCAGCATCGGCCATCGCCTTAAGATAGCCATCGCGCCGCAGTTGGGCATCATTGCTGGTAGCAGGGCCTGCGGCATGAGCAATCATCTTATGCCCCTTTTGGATCAAGTATGATGTGGCCTGATAGCTGGCATCATAGTCCTTGATCGTAATACATTGATTTTCTAGCCCTTTGACGCTCTGCCCGATAATCACTGTGGGGGTATGTGCAGCCACATCATGGAGGTAATCTTCGGCCAAGCCTGAATAGGTGTGCAAAATCAAGCCATCTACCCGCCGCGACAGTAAGACCTCAATCCCGTCCTCATCATCTTTTGCCAAGACGCCGCCAATCACGATGATGGGGTAGTACCCCTTCTCTTTGATGCCCGCCTCAATCCCGCGCAGCACATTGCTGAAAAATGGCGACCCCACATAGCGCGAAAGTACGCCAATGGAGAGCGTTTGTCCCATCGCCAAGCCTTGTGCAATCACGTTAGGGCGGTAATTAAGCCGCTCGATGACTTCCATCACAGCGCTTTGTTTATCCGGTGCAACCCCCGCCGAACCATTTAACACGCGCGACACCGTGCTTTGCGAAACGCCCGCAAGCCGTGCGATGTCGGTCATGGTCATATTGCGTTTCTTTTCCGGCTTATTCGTCATTACCCCTACTCCCTAGCCACTAAAGCCAGTAAGTGTACTCACAGCGAATGGATATTCAAAAAGGCTTTAGAGTGAATACGCATTCATTGGTCGAATATTTACTTTTGAAAGATTACATTTCACATATACCCCATCATACATCAATAATTTGACTTGGGGCGCAACATCCAGTATAAATAAATCATCTTGAATGCGTATTCGCCATTTGAATACGCATTCAAAATGAAGTACATATAGCGCAGGGGATAAACACCCCTTGCACCTTTTGTATCAACTATATTTCTCAGGGAGATTACCATGCAGAAAAGATTTCATTTATTGCTGGCACTGGTTTTGGTGCTAGGGGGGGTGCTGGGGGGAGTCTCGGCACAAGCTCCAATTGCAATGCGTTGGTTTGTGGGGTTAGGCACTGGCACTAGCGCCGCTCAGATTGAAGGGCAACAAGCTGTCGTTGACGCTTTTAACGCTTCTCAAAGTGAAATTGAACTCACGCTTGAAGTCGTAGAAAACGCCCAAGCCTACGATGTGTTGGCAACCCAGATTGCCGCTGGCAATGCGCCAGATATTGTTGGCCCCATGGGTATTCGTGGGCGTGAAGGGTTTAGTGGTTCATGGCTTGACCTGCAACCGCTCATTGATGCTGAAGGCTATGACCTAACCGACTTTGACCCAGCACTCATTGAGTTTTATCGTGTGCCGCAACAAGGCCAGCTCGGTTTACCGTTTGCTGTGTTCCCCTCCTTCACCATGTACAACCTTGACCTGTTCGACGAAGCAGGCATCCCTTACCCGCCAGCCAACTATGGCGACCCCTACATTGACTGGGATGGCAACGAACGCGAATGGAACATGGATACCATCCGCGAAGTCGCTATGATTCTGACCGTAGACAGCGAAGGTAACGACGCCACTATGGACGAATTCAACTTAGAAGATGTGGTTCAATTCGGTTGGGGTAACCAACAAACGGACATGCGTGGCCGTGATACGCTCTTTGGCGCCGGCAACTTTATTGATGCTGATGGCAATGCGGTTATTCCAGACCATTGGCGGATTGCTGAAAACTGGTACCACGATGCTATGTGGGTAGATGGCTTTTACCCCAGCGGTGTTTATACCGGCAGTGAACTCTTGGGCGGGGGTAGCGGCAACTGGTTTGGCACGGGCAACCTAGCCATGACCTCTACCGCACACCTGTGGTACCTCGGTTGGGGACAAGCAGACCTGAATGCTCCCTTTGACTTCGCCCCTGTTCCGTCTTTCGATGGGGTAGCCACTGCAAAACTCCATGCAGACACCTTCAGCATTATCAGTAGCACGTCCAACCCCGACGCTGCATGGACAGTTCTGAAGTATATGATGGACGAGAAGGGTGAAGACTTACTGTTGCTGTACGGTGGCTTGCCTGCCCGTGCCAGCTTACAAGAGGCCTTCTTTGAAAACTATATCGCCACTTTGACCGCGTCTTACCCCCAATATGACTGGGCAAACATGAACTGGGACGTTGTTAGAGCCGGGATCAGTATTCCAGACCGCCCAAGCCATGAAGACTTCTTGCCAGCCATTGCTGAATCTGAAGCCAGCTATATCGAATACTCGCAATTGATAGAAAACAACGCCGATGTGGATGTTGACGCAGAACTAGACCAACTACAGGCCACCCTGCAAGTGATCTACGACTCTGCTCAATAAAGTTAGTCAATATAAAACTAGCAGGTTTATTATAAACCTGCTAGTTTTTTTATAGAGGGAGTAGCAAAGTAAAATTATGTTCACTGAATTTAGTAATATTGGCAAACAAACTGAACGTAACACTGGCCTATTGACCATGTCTTCTTCGCGGCGGCGTGAGGCGCTGTGGGGCTTGTTTTTCATCAGTCCGTGGGTGATTGGTTTCTTACTCTTTTATCTTGCGCCAATGATTGCCTCGCTAGGCTTTACGACCCTTGATTTCACCCTCTCTAAACCCGATGAAGCGACCTTCGTGGGGCTAACCAACTGGCGGCGGATGCTATTTGAAGACCCTCAAACATGGCAGGCATTGGGCGTTACGCTGCTATTTGCGCTGATCTCGCTGCCGATTGGCATGATAAATGCGTTTTTGCTGGCCGTGTTGTTAAATTCTAAACACCTGATCGCACGCGATTTATTCCGAACCCTTTTCTATGCGCCAACGATGGTGCCACTCATTGCCTCAATTCTTATCTGGTCGCAGGTGCTGAACCCACAAACCGGCTGGTTGAACCGACTGCTTGATTTAACTGGCATTCAAGCAAGCGGGGCAAGCGGCGTGCGCTGGCTAGATGACCCTAACCTAATCTATATTAGCTACACCTTGATCGGGCTGTGGGGGATTGGCAATGCCTTGCTCATCAACCTTGCTGCGCTACAGGGGGTACCCACCCACCTGTATGAAGCCGCCCAGATTGACGGGGCAAGCTGGTTCAGAAGTTTACGGAGCATCACCGTACCGTTGGTGACCCCAGTGATCTTTTACAACCTCGTCATTAGTGTGGTTGGCCTCATGCAATATTTTATTGTGCCGTGGGTTCTCAACCGCGGTGACGGCTACCCACAGGGAACAACACGTTTCTTGATGATTCAGTTTTACCAACAGGCATTTGCCTTCCAGAACATGGGCTATGGCGCAACCATCGCTTGGTTTATCTTTATCGTCGGCCTAGTCATCACCGTTGCTTTGTTTGCCACAGGTCGTTACTGGATCTATTATGCTGGGGAAGAACGCTAATGACGACCCATGTACAGACAACACGCCTTAAGCTAAACCAACGCACGCGCGAACTTGCCCTCAGCATAAGCATTACTCTAGGGGCATTGATAATTCTTATCCTCTATGTCATGCCGTTGATCTTCGGCATCGTTACCTCGCTTAAAACACAGGCACAAGCGGCAGAACCGAATGCGCCGATCATCCCGATGGAGATTATTACCTTCGATTATCAAGGTGAAACCCTAGAGGTATTTGCTGTGCCTTTTGCAGACGGCACCCGCGAATTAGCGCTGTTACAACCGCGTCGCAGTGCCAGCCTGTTTGTTGACCCGGCAAATCCGCAAGCAGAACCTATCGAATGGGAGGGCAATTGGCGTCAGCTTGATCCGGTTCGGGAAGTGAACATTAAGTGGGGCAATTATCAAGAAGCATGGGAAACAATCAACTTTCTTCGGCTCTTAGCAAATACGCTTGGTTATGCGCTCATTACGATGATCGGCACTGTGGTGGCGTCGTCTATGGTGGCCTATGGCTTTGCCCGTTTCCGCTTCCCCGGTAAAGATGTGCTGTTCGTCGTTTTGCTGGCAACGATTATTCTGCCGCCTGCAGTGACCTTAGTACCTACCTATGCGTTCTTTGTTAACGTATTGGGTTGGGGTGGCACATGGCTTCCCTTGATCGTGCCGCAGATGTTCGGCAATGCTTATAATGTCTTTCTGTTGCGTCAATATTTTTTGACGATCCCCCGCGAGATGGAAGAGGCCGCAACTATTGACGGGGCAGGGCCGATTCAAACCTTCCTTCAGGTCATTCTGCCACAAGCCAAACCCGCGTTGACGGCAGTTGCTTTGTTTCACTTCTTCTTTGCTTGGAATGACTTCTTTGGCCCTTTGATTTACCTTGCTGGCAATGCAGAAGCAAACCCTATCAGCGTTGGGTTGACCTATTTCAATGCGTTATATCAAACGCGCAATGAACTGGTTTTAGCAGCAGCAGTCATTTCGGTCATCTTGCCTTTGTTCCTTTTCTTTATAGCGCAACGTTTTTTTATTCAGGGGATCGTTATCACTGGCGTAGACAAATAAGTTTGTTGTGCATCCATCCCTTTAGAGCCTATATCCACACCTAAACTAAGGCCTTTACCATGCAACCCGATGAACGCACGTTTGCAATGGCGTATGAAACGCAGATTGACGCCCTGATTGCCCAAATGACCCTTGCGGAAAAAATTGGGCAAATGACCCAAGTAGAGAAGAACAGCCTTAGTCCGCAGGATGTAACGACCTATGCACTCGGCTCTGTACTTAGCGGTGGGGGTGGCAACCCCACCCCTAATACCCCCCAAACTTGGGCGCAGATGGTGCGAGAGTTTCAACAAGCTGCCCTTGCAACCCGTCTGCAAATTCCGCTGCTGTATGGGTCAGATTGCATCCATGGGCATAATAACATGGTGGGGGCGGTGTTGTTCCCACACAACATCGGTTTGGGGGCAAGCCGTGATGAAGCGCTGGCCTACGAAATTGGGCGCATCACCGCCCGCGAGATGTTAGCCAGCAATGTTCACTGGAACTTTGGGCCGGCGGTTTCTATCCCGCAGGATGTCCGTTGGGGACGCAGCTATGAGGGCTACAGCGAACAATCTTCCGTCGTCATCGCTATGAGCCGCGCCTATGCTCGTGGGCTAATGGCCGAAGGCGTGTTACCTTCCATCAAACATTTTGTAGCAGACGGCGCTACCCTGTGGGGGACAACGCCCAAACAGAATGACTTTGCCAGCGCAGCCAACTGGCAGGCCGCGACAGATTCCTACACTATTGACCAAGGTGACGCCCGTATTGATGAGGCAACGCTACGGCAGGTTCACATAGCCCCTTATATCGAGGCGATTGCTGCCGGGGCGCTCAATATCATGGTGTCGTTTTC
>JBMOFU010000015.1:0-26137 GCA_049318725.1 Phototrophicaceae bacterium
TGGGCTTCACGTAGCGTTGGGTCGCTGATGAGCGTTAGCACGGTTTCAATATCAATCGCGCGCGGGTCGCTGAAGTTGCGGACTAATGGATAGGTGCGGTACGGCGCGTTCATCTCTGCGCCAGCGGCAAGGCTGCCGCCAAGCGAGCCATCCGCCAGCGGGAATAAGCCAGCGGGTGTGATGATTGAGGCGGTGTTGGCAACATCTGTCCGCAAGGTTTGGCTGCCATCTATGCTGACCAGCACGGTATGGGCGCGCAATACTGCGGACTGGAAGAAGCCTAACTGTTGCGGGAAGGGTGCTTGTAAGGTAATTAGGCGTTCGATGCCGTCACTGCTCAGTTGTGAGGGAACGAACCGCCATGCCCGCTGTTCGGGATACCACCCATAAAGATCAAGCAGGTTGTTGTCGTTCGTGCCATCGGGCAGGCGTAAGCTGATGTTGAGCGTGCTTGGCGCTGTGCCAGTGCTTTCTAGCCGATACAGGTCAGCGGCAGGGGTGAGCCGTGACGGAACTGCTGCCCGTGCGTTGGACGAACTGGCGGTGAAGTCGGTGAGCGGAACCCCTTGTAATGCCACCCCAAAGCCTTGCCCGCTGTCTTGCGGGCTGACGATGACGGTCATGCGTCCATCTGGGGAACGGATGGCGTTGTTCACGCCGTCTAATTGAACATAATCAGGCTGTGCAATGCGCTCCAGCAAGTTAAACGGGGGCAGGAACAAAATCACCGCCCCAATGATAAGCGCAACGAACACGATTCCAACCAGCAACGCCCATAGCCAGCATCCCACGCCTGACCCCCTAGAAGGGGGTTGTGGGGCGGGGTCTAGCGGTTCTGGCACTGGAGACCGTTGGAATACTTGGGGTTCAGAATCACTCATCGGGTAAGCCTCTTAAGAGCCTAAGGCATCACAGGCCGGGCAACCCCCACCCGGGCGGATAATGGCGTAACCTGCGGCGGGGTCTGCCCCATAGAAGTTGTAGTCTACGTTCCAGATGATGAAAATGCTTACTCTGCCGCCATCGCGTGCCATGCTAACGGCTTGGTCAAGCCATGCCGCCTGTTGTGCAACGCTGACGTTGCCCGCCCACTCAAAGCCGGGGGGTAACGCGCCGAAACCCTCTGGAGAAAGGTAGCCAAGCTCGGTAAAGCACAAGGGCAAACGCCCGCCGAATGTGCCGCTATAGGTTTCGATCATCGGCAAGAAGTAGCGGGTATAGTAAGTGCTGCTCCCACGCGGATCCCCGCTGCGAGCGGTGGGGGGCAAAATCCCCTCGTTGTAGTGAACGCCAATACAGTCCATATAGCGTGCGGCGCCAGCGTCGCGCAGCCCTTGAATCCAGTAGATGTCATCGCAGCCGTTGCCGCTGCATTCGCCAAAGTAGCCCGTCGGGGCAGGTGCGCCACTAATCACAATCGTGGCGGGATTGTTACGCTTGATCCCATTATAGGACGCAGCCAGCAAGTTGGTATATTCGGCAGGGCTAATCAAGCCTGCAATCCATTCACGGTCAATGTTCGGCTCGTTCCACACTTCGATAGCGTCTGCGCCAGCGGCGGCGAGTTCGCCAACGAATTGGCCGTAACGCTCATAGTAGCCGGGGCGGGTGAGGTCGCTCTTGGCGCCCATCACGCCTAACAAAATGCGGAAGCCGCGCGCATGAGCATCTTGGATCATGCCCGCAAATGCTGCACCCGATGCGCCATCGGTGTAATCTACACGGCGTTTGACCCACGTCATCCCTGCCCGTTGCATGGCGCTGCTGGCGGTGACGTTAAAATCTTGAACGTGGCCGCCGTAGCCAAAGCCCGTGAATGCGGCAAGGTTGCCCGCCACGGGCGGCGGTGGGGCAGCCGGATCGTTGACTGGGGCGCTGCTGTCGGTAGTAGCAGGCTGTGCGTTCCCTGCGGGGGCAGTGGCGCTAAACGGGTCTGCTTGTCCTTTGATCGCCAGCGCGTTGAGTTGGTCAGCAGGTGCGGCAACGGCGTTCCCCGCGACCCAGCCGACTGTACCGTCTGGAACGACGCCGCGCACCCATCCGTTATTTGTGCCATCACGGGCGTCTAGGTTGATGGGGGTGCCGGGCGCTAGTGTGGATTGAATGCGCCATTCGGTGCCGGGGCCAGTGCGAAAGCGGGCGTTGGTTTGGATGCTAGTGAGTAGCCCGCCGTCTTGGGCGGCTAACGGCCATTGGGTCATCAGCGCCAGCAAGAGCGCCATGATAATCAGCAGAGAGGGTTTTCTGTTAAGCATAGACCTGTCCTGTCTTAGGGTCGGGCAGTGTGCTGTTCGGCGCGCATTGTATCAAAGTGGTTAAGGTTTGCAAAGGCAGGCCGAACGGCGGCTACCCTCCGTTATGGACAAATAATCGCCGTTGTGACGTGTGTAGGCATGAGTTATCATGCGCCCATGTTGGAATGTTTGCACAGGATTATGAACAGACAAATGTCCTTTTACAGCTCCATTGCCCGCTTTTACGACGCCGAAAACGCCGACAAGACCGACGATATTGATTTCTACCTTGAACTGTCCGACGAGTACCCCGGCCCCATCTTAGAAATTGGCGTCGGCTCAGGGCGGGTCGCGCTCCCGTTGGCGGAACGCGGCCTTGTGGTAGACGGTATAGACAACAACAAGCCGATGCTGGAGCGCGCACGGGCGCGCATTGCCGCAAACCCAGAGGTCTATACCACGCTCACGTTACAAGAGGGAGATGCCCTTGCTGCACCCTTCCCCAAGAGCGGTTATAGCATGATCTTGCTCTCTTACAACATGCTCATGCACTTTCATCAACAGGAAAAGCAAATTGCGCTCTTGACACGCCTGCGCGACGTGATTGCCGACGGCGGGATTTTGGTGATTGACTTGCCCAACGCGGGCGAACCGTATGCTGGCACCGATAGCGACGCCATTACCCTAGAGCGCACGTTCATCGAGCCAGAGAGCGGCCATATGGTGATGCAGCAGTCGGTCAGCGCCCTAGACCGTACCACACAGTTTATGCGTGTGCTGTGGATTTACGACGAAATTACTGGCGACGGCGCGCTTAAACGCCACACCGCACCGATTGTCTTTCGCTATTACTTCCCCTATGAGGTGCAATTGCTGCTACGTCTAGCAGGGTTCCGCCTTGACCAGATGTTGGGGGACATGGACGGTTCGCCGTTTGAAGACGGTTGCCCGCGCATGATCGTCTTGGCAATCCCCGATATTGAGCTAGAACCCGAAGGCGAAGACGAAGCATGATCGTGCGTGCGTGGCGGCGGGTTACAGTGGGCTTACTGTTGGTCTTGGCCGCCTGTGACGCCTTAGCCTTGCCCACCCCAACCGTAACCCGCCAGCTCTCTGGCCCCACGCTGGAAGCCACCGGGGCGGTGATCCCCCTGCCGCCGAGCGAAGTCCCGGCGGGTGCCTACGACAGTGTTCACGCCAATAACCCAACCGCCGCCGCCTTTTCCCGCGATGAAGCTCTGCCGGATTTGTTCACTCCGTTGCCGCCAACAGCCGCAAGTCCGTGAGGCGGATGGGTCGGGGTGCATCGCTCGGAACAATCAAGCTGAACGTGACGCGCTCTAGCGGGCTGGCGGGCAAAGTGCCAAAGCGCCGCAAGTTGATGTTGTAGCGCCGTGCCGCATCGGTGGTTGCCAGTGCGACCAGCGCTTCACGGGTTTGCCCGTCGCTGAAGATCAATTGGGTTTGGGCAAAGCGGGAAAGGTGCGGGTTGTCATCTATCGGTTGATGGGTGGGTAAGGTCAATGTGAAAGATAGCGCTTCATAGCCCGCCAAGAGCGTTGGATCGTTGACGGTTGCCGCTAAGTTGCCGAGTGTGTCAATCGTCCAGCCCCCTTCAGTGGGCGGCATGTCGGCAGAGGCAAGCGCGTCTGTGCTGAAAATATGGTCGCGGGCGCTCGGCAACGGATACAACGCCTGTGCGGGGTAGTCTGGCATGGCGGCGATGCTGTTGGGCGCAATCTGATAGGTGATGTGCGGGTAGCCGAACTGGGCATCGCCATCATCGGGCGCACTGAAGCGTAACCCAATCACCTGCCCGGCGTAGCCGTCGAGTGAATCGCCATCACGCACAGGTTCCCCTTGCAACATGATTGCGCCTGCTGATTGCGTCAATTCTGTGGCTTGCAAACGTATGTCCGTTGCGTTGCTCGGTAGCGCCACAACCCATAGGATCGAATCGCCAGCGGCCAACGATAGGGTGAAGCGTTGATTGGCAGCAGACGGCTGCACTTGGCCGTTGGCGTCCTGCCAAACGGCATCGCCCTTGACGGTGGCAAGCCAGTAATCCCCTTGTAAGCTCACGCTGCGCGCATTGCCCAACACAGACAGGTGATGCCGTTCTAGCGCGGCAGACTGTTGCGGCAAACTGGCCTCGCTATAGAATGGGTTGCCCCCAAGCACATACGCGCAGGCATCATCTGCAAGGGTGACGTGCGTTAAACACGACGCCCCCTGTAGCGTATAGTTGAGCGTGTAAACCGTGTAGGGCGCTACGGCAAGGCTGCCAATGCCTGTGAAGGCCATCAAGAAGGTGATGTTGATGAACGCAACACGGCGGCGCTTGTTCCATAAGAGAACTGCCAACCCCAACACACTCACCCACACTTGCGCCACAATAAAGGTATAGCGCGCTGCGGACGTCGATCGAAATAGGCTGATGAGGGCGATATTGCCCACACTGTAGCCCAAAAACATCAATAGCCCTATCCGTTGCGGGGAACGATCTAGCCCGCCCGCAATGAGGATGATCGCCAAGATCAGCAGAAACATCCAACCCACTGGATACAGAATCTCGCCAGCATAGGGGTACGCCCCTTCCTGTAAGCTGAAGGCGGACATCTGCCCTAACATATTGACGCTCATCAGAATGGGGTTGGCAATCGGGGTAGCATCGGTGAAGGTGGGTAACGGATTGATGACACGAAAGTAAAGCGGTTGGCTCAGGCTCAGTAAAGCAACCCCTAACAGTAAGCTATATTGCCAGCGCTTCCAGCGGCGCAAGAACGGCATTGCCACAAACACAATCGGCCAGATGAGCGCCCCACCCGCAAGGCTTAGGCTGCCTATGGCTCCCCCTACCATACAGCAGCCGAGCGCTGTGATTGGGCGCTGTTGGCTCCAACGGGCTAACCCCCAAATGGCGATCATTGGCCCAGTCATGTTTAGGTTCCAACCGACAGCATTCCAGCCATATTCAAAGACGCTGACTGTAACGGGGGAAAAACTCACCATGCTCAATAACGGCAATACCAGCCAAATGCGTGCATCGCGGGTGTACATCCGTAATAGGTCAAAGATCAACCCTACCCGAACGGCAGCCAGCACAAAGCCGACGGTATAATCAAGGCTTTGGTTCCAGCCAAATAGCGCCGCGTCTAGCGCATGGACAAGCAATTGAATCGAAATGGGGTGGTTGCCCGAAAAATAGCTGTCCGCAAAGAAGTTGCCCCAATGATAGCGCCCTTCCAGCATGGCCGTAATCGGGGTGAGGATGGCCGCATAGTCGTAAATCGGCAGCCTTTCGCCCGTGCTGACGATGAAGGCAATCAAGCGCGCAGGGGGGATGAGTGCCAATAAGCAGGCGATGATGGGTAGAATCTGTAAGGGTCGTGCTTTGGGCATAGCACATGGCTCCAACCGTTTGTAATATAATCGCCCTTATGATACCTAAAGAAACCCATTCTATGCCCGTTAAATCCCGCAGAGTTCCCCCTATATTGATCGTCTGGCTGTGGGTATTCACGCTACTAGGCGCCTATCACCTGACCATAGACCCGCTGTGGTTTGATGAAGTCTTTGCCTTTCCGCTAGTCGGGTGGGCGCCCTACACACCCATGTCTTGGGGGGCAATCTGGAACAATGCCCTGCCAGACCTTGTGAATCCGCCCGGCTACTATTGGCTACTGAACGGTTGGGGGCGGATGGTCGGCGCGGGGGCGTTTCAGGGGCGGTTATTGTCGTTGCTGGCGGGATGCCTTGCGGTGGCGACTGCCTACCGAGTTGGACGCGATAGTTCCGTGCGGGCGGGGCTGGCGGCGGCAGTCGTGTTAGGGAGTTCTGCGTTTTTCGGCATATATACCCATGAGTTACGGATGTATACGCTGGTCGTGCTGTTGGCTTTGGCTGCTGGCTGGGGCTACTGGCGCTGGATGCAACGTCCAGCCCAGTGGGGGCGCTTGTTCGTGCTGCTGGCGCTGATTTTGGCCTTGTTCTACACCCACTACACAGGCGCGTTTTGGGTAGCGGGGCTGTGCGTGGCACACTTGATCTATGCCCGCCGCGATGCAACATGGTGGCGCTTTGGGGTCGGTGTCGGGCTGTGCGCCTTACTCTTTTTGCCGTGGGTGCTGCCTGTAGTACGTATGTATGCCGCAGGCGGCAAAGACGAAAACGGCTTCCCCGTGATGACGATGAGCTTGTGGTCGCTGGTGAGCAACAGTATTCAGGCCATTCATCCAGCGGCGGCGGTGCTGACCGTTTTGGCGCTGGCAAGCGCCGTTTGGCGAGCAGGACGCTTTGCCCGCTATTGGATGCTCATCATCGCGGTGGCGTTACTCGTCACCAAAGGCTTTGACCTGTTCTTCCCGGTGTTGTGGAATTTGCGCTATATCCTTTATTTGTGGGGGGGGCTGGCGGTGCTGGTCGGGATTGGCCTAGATCGTTTGGCTGGCCGCTGGCTGTACCCGTTGTTGGTCGTCTGGGCAGGCTTTGGCGTGTTCGGCTGGTTGGACGTGGACTATCGGGTGAACATCAACGGGCCGGGGGCATACGCGGCATGGGATGCCAGCGCGCAAGCGTTGGCGGGGCGCGCCCAAGCGGGGGATCGTGTGGCCTTGCACCTGCCACAATATACGATTTACCGCCCCTATCACGAACCGGTGGCGAATTACTATTTTTGGGGCTTGCCTGTCAGCACCGTGGCGATTGAATCTTTGCGGGTGCAGCCCGACACAGACTACCTACGCGCAGGGTTGGCGCGGGTAGAGGGAGCAACGCGCCTGTGGTATGCCCGCGACCTGCGCGAAATCCCAGAGCGGGAAGGGGTGTTCCGTCGGGCATTGGATGAAACATTGCTGGCTTGTGGCGAAATCCAGCAGGGCGTGTCAGAATCGCTTCAGATGACGCTGTATATTGCGCCGCAGCCTGACGCAAACGCCCTAACGTGGGACACGGCAGACATCCGCTACCTGCCGCTGTTTGACTTGAACGCGCCACGCGGTACGCTGTGGGATGTCACAGGCGTATGGTGGGTGGGGGAGTCTGTCGCCCCTTATACCTATTCGGTGGCGTTACACCTACTGGATGAAACCGGCGCGTTAGTACGTCAAGCCGATTATGGGTTGCCCACTGCGGGGACGCATTGCGGTTTCGGGTCGCTAGATATGGCGGGTTTACCGTCTGGTCGCTATCGCCTTTCGCTTACGGTGTATGCGTGGGAAAGCGGTCAGCGGCTCACGATCAACGGCCAAGACAATCTAATTTTGGGGGCGTGGAACGTTGACCCTTCATAGTTGCGGCAGATTGTTGATTTTGGGGCGTCACGCAACGCACGCCAATGTGTTATCGTACTGGTCAGTAAAACCTTGCCAAAAGGATCATCAACGATGACCAACGCCAGCCCTCCATCACAAACCCCACCGAACGACCAATTTCCAGAATGGTCGTTTGACTTTGCCGCCTTTGGCGAAAGCCTTGCTCAATTGCTCACCCAATTGGGGATTGGCAATGACGCCGACTTGCAATCTGCTAACCTCAGTGAACCGCTTGGGGAATCTACCCGCGCTAAAATTCGGCTGGATTTCACCGTCGGCTATGCCGTGATTACTGCGCTCCCGTTAGACAGCCCCAACTTAATTGAGGCACGCTTGACTTCGATTGGCGCTGTAGAAATGCAAGTCAGTACCGAAGCGGACGGCAAATCGGTTTGGGTGCGTCAAAAGCGCAGTAGTGCGGAAGACCCCTTCAAGACCGTGAAAGACGCTGTAGATACCGTTGCCCATAATCCCGTTCTCCGTTGGGAAATCGCGCTCTCGCAGCGGATCCCGCTTACTTTAGAGGTCAACGGCGGCTTTACGCTTAATCACTTTGACCTGAGCCTGTTGAATGTGCCGCGCCTGCGGGTGTATTGTGGCGCCGGGCAAAGTACGCTCCAGTTGCCTGCCATTGTGGTGAACGCAGTCGTTGAAGGCGGTGTCGGGATCACCGATATTCACATTACCAACGGCGCAAAAGTGACCTTGCACTTGGATGCAGGGGCAGGCGCGGCGACCTTGCATGTGGGGCAGGCTGACCTCAAGGCAGAAATTGACGGCGGCATTGGCAACTTGATTGTCAACATCCCCGTGTCAATTGCCCTACGGGTGCAGGGGGATAGCGGACTTGGTAACATTATCGTGCCAGAACGGGCGATCTCTACCGTGTTTGAAAGTGAGTTCATCAGCGAAAGCGGAATCTGGGAAACGCCCAATTTCGCGCAGGCCAGCCCGCGCATCGAAGTGCGCTATGAAGGCGGCGTTGGTAGCCTGATTGTCCAAGAGCTTGTTCCTGAAGTCGTTCAACCGCAAGAGGAACCAGAGGCATGACCTATAGCACCTTGATTGTCGAAACGCCGCTTGCAGGCGTTGGCCTCATCCGTTTGAATCGGCCAGACGCGTTGAATGCCCTCAACCCCCAATTGATTAGCGAATTGTTGGGCGCACTTGAAGCCTTTGAGGGGGACGAAAGCATCGGCTGTATCATCATCACGGGCAATGAACGGGCGTTTGCCGCAGGGGCAGACATCAAATTCTTTGCCGAACGTGGGGCAGCGGATGTAGGCGCTACTGATGAAATTACGGATTGGTCGCGCATGGCCGCCATCCAAAAGCCGATTCTTGGCGCAGTACGAGGGTTTGCGTTGGGCGGGGGTTGTGAACTGGCGATGGCCTGTGATTTGCTGATCGCCGCAGAAAGCGCCGTTTTCGGCCAGCCAGAAATCAATATTGGCATCATCCCCGGCGCAGGTGGCACGCAACGGCTCACGCACATCGTCGGTAAGGCGCTGGCTATGGAAATGGTGCTGGCAGATCGGCGTTTAACGGGCGAAGAAGCCCTACGCTACGGCTTAGTCAGCCGCGTGGTTCCCGATGAAAACTTGATCCCAGAGGCGTTGAAGCTGGCAAGCACCATTGCAGGGAAGCCGCGTGTGGCGGCGCAACTTGCCAAGCGCGCTATCAACCACGCCTATGAGCTTGGCCTCACCGCAGGCTTGGCCTACGAAAAACAACAGTTTTACACGGCCTTTGCCACTGAGGATAAGGTCGAAGGGATGGACGCTTTCATCAACAAGCGCAAACCGCAATGGAAACAGCGCTAACGATTCTCTATACCCATCACTTGGCGGGGGCGCTGGATTTGTTCCCCCGCGTGGCAACCTTGCTGAAGCGGATCAAGGCCACAATCCATACGCCGTTGATTGTGTTGGATGCTGGGGACGCCTGCCAGTGGGGTATAGAGATTTGCGACCAGACGCAAGGCCGCGCCGCGCCGATTTTGTTGGATGCAATGGGTTATGCCGCCGCTAACGTCAGCGGTTATGTGAGCGCGCAGGGGCAGGAAAAACTCACTGAAAATTATCTGAACATGGCTTTAGTCTCAGCGGGGCAAGCGGCGTCGTTGATGGGGGGAACCGTGAGCTATGGCGAAAGTCCGTTAGCGGGGGCAACCTTACATATCCGCTTGAGCCTTGCAATGGCTGTCACATATCAACCCTCCCCTGTAGGGATATTGACCCTGCAACCGTTGACGGCGGGGCAAGTCGGGCAGGTGACATTGGCGGCGGGGCAAGCCATCACCGAAATTCATCCCTTGTTGGCTGAACACCTGCCAGAGCCAACTATTGCCGCCGCCCTAGACTTCATTCGTGAGGAAGCCCGCTACTATGGCCGCCGTCGTTAGGCTTTATCATGCCCGACATCGTTCAATATTGAATGGGAATGGTAGGCGATATTCCGTGCTACAATAGTTGAAAGGCAACCCTCTTAGGCGAGATTTTACCCTATGGACAAGCGCATTATTGAGTTTATTCGGGCATTGCGTGCCAGTGGTGTGCGGGTGTCGTTGGCAGAAGCGCAAGACGCGCTCAATGGCATCCAGCAGGTTGGGGCAGAAAACCGAGAATACTTCCGCCAGACCTTGCGAACCACTGTGGTGAAAGATCAACGCAACCAGCGCGCATTCGATTACTTCTTCCCCCTATTTTTTACCGCCAACCGCCCCCCAATGGAAAACATCCCCGACAACCTTTCCGGGGACAACAAACAAACGCTAAAAGATGCGCTTCAATCCCTAATGGGCGATATGGGCGCGTTACAACAGCTCTTGCGCCAGTTGTTGCAGGGGCAGCCGTTTAGCCAAGATCAACTGGATCAGATGGCACAACAGGCGGGGATGCGCCCCGGCGCCGATATGAGCGACCGCCGCCAAATGGAACGGCGGATGCGGCAACGTTCCCAGTTAAGCTCACAACAACTGCAAGAGGCCATTGAGCAGTTGCTACAAGAGCTTGAGGCGATGGGGATGGGGTCTGAACAAATTGACCAAATCCGTGAACAACTGGAGCAAAACGCCGAAGCGCTGGCCGAACAAATCAGCAATCAGGCGGGGCTGTCTGTGGCCGAGCAAATGGCGCAAAGTGACCCAGACCCCAAACCAGACTTGATGGATGTTCCGTTTAATGCGCTCGATTCTGGCGACGTAGAGCAAATTCGGCAAGAAATCCGCCGCTTGGCGGCCAAGCTCCGTAGCCGTGCCGCCTTGCGCCAACGGCGGGCAAAGGACGGTAAGCCAGACATCCGCCGCACCTTGCGCGCCAGTATGCGCTACGGCGGCGTGCCAATGGAACTCAAGCACAAGACGCATCATGTAAAGCCGTCTTTGGTCGTCATCTGCGATGTGAGCACATCAGTACGTTACTGTGCAGAGTTCTTGTTGACGCTGATTTATGAGCTACAAGACCAAGTTGCCAAGACCGAAAGCTATGTGTTCAACGCCGACCTTGCCGACATTAGCATGGTCTTTCGTGAGCATGAGCCGCAACGCGCCGTACAGCAAGCCCTTGATGAAAATCCGCCGGGTTACTACGCTACGGATTTGGGCAACAGCTTGAATACTTACCGTGAGCGCTTCATGGGCAAGATGTCTAGCCGAACGACGGTGATTATCTTGGGGGATGGGCGTAACAATTACCGCGACCCGCGTTTAGACCTTGCCGAAGAAATTCAACGGCGGGCGCGGCGCTTGATCTGGTTTGTGCCAGAGCATCCAAGCGAGTGGGGAACGGGCGACAGCGACATGCACGAATATGCGCGCCGCAGTCATGGCTACCACTATGTCAATAGCCTACAAACGTTGGCCGCCGCTGTGGATGCGGTATTGGCCGACGGCTAAAATGCTAGGGCATCCTCTGTTTAGGTGTCTACACACCTGTAGCGAATTTCAACGGCGGACGCCACAGGTGGCGCCCCTACAAACGATGACCGTTAAACACCAATAATCTCATAGATATGACGGTTCAGTAGGGGCATGATGCATCATGCCCCTACTGAGTTATTACGCGGGTTGTATGCGAATTGCAGGATTTACGATAACGCCATAAACAGCAATGGTATCTTCATCGGCTAAGGCGAGTTCAGTCACTTCACGAATGTTTTCTAACAAGGCATCTAAGGTTTTTGCATCGGTAACGGCATGAAGTACATCACAAGCGGCGACATAGTAGGGGTAGCCAATATCCCCTTCTTCGCGGCCAGTGTAGTAGGTGATCTGAAAGGTGACGGTTTCAAGCGGTGACATGATGCATGACCTCATCCTTTTAAGCGACCAAACTAATGGTTAACCCTCTTACCCAATATCCCCAATTACGCCCAATAGCCCGTTCATCACGATGCGATGGGTGATTTCGGCCATGTCTTGTGGAGTCTGGTCGTTTTCGTTTTCAATCCACCACAAGATCATTGCCATTTCTACCCCCGCGACGGCGTGCGCCAGTGCCTCACGCGGCATCCCGTCAACCTCTAACGGGAGCATATCCAGCACAATCGCGGCAAGGTATTCCCGAATTTGGCGGTTGACCACCCCTGCCGCGCGCCCGGTCATCAAGTCACAGTAGAGGGCTTTGTGTTCCGCTACATGCTGGAAGGTGGGCAGGTAGGCGGTGGGGTCGGCCTTGCGAATGCGAATGTCGGTGTGCAGTTCGTTGCTAGAGCCGCGCAGCAGGTCATCAAAGGTGGCCTTCAATGCCTTGAGCAGCAATTCTTCTAAGGACTGGAAGTGCAGATAAAACGTGGCACGGCGCAACCCGGCCACCCGCGTGACTTCGCTAATGGTGATGTCGTTGAACGATTTTTCCTGAAGCAATTGCATCAGGGCATCGGTCAAGAGTCTGTAGGTGCGTTGTACGCGGCGGTCTGGGGTACGGATGTTTTCGGTCATGATTTAGGTTCAGTAATGAGCAACGACTAAGGGCAGTAACTACAGTGATGAGTAACGAGTAAGGGCATTAAAGGCAGTAAGGGCAGTGATGAGTGACAAGTAAGGGCATTAAAGGCAGTAAGGGCAGTGATGAGTAATGAGTAATGAGTAAAGGCAGTAAGGGCAGTGATGCGTGCTTTTACTCGTCACTTGTTACTGCTTTTACTGTAGTGACTCGTTACTGCTTTTACTGCGGTTACTCGTCACTGCTTTGAATGATACTTGACAAGTGTCTAAAATTGAATATGATTTTTCCGTACAGGTGTCTATAAAAGTTCAGGTGTACGGGAGAACATCACATGCGATATTTCATCACTGGGGCAACCGGGTTTATCGGCGGGCATATGGTGCGTCAACTGCGCGAGCAAGGCCATGAGGTAGTCGCGTTGGTTCGCAGCCCTGCCAAAGCGACAGATTTAGCCGCACTGGGCGCACAACTGGCCGCCGGAGACATCACCGACAAGGCCAGCGTCAAGGCTGCCATGCAGGGGGTAGACGGGTGTTCCATGTGGCGGCGTGGTATTGCAAACGTTAGTTCACGTTATACCCTTTTATACCCATTTGTGGTAGAGTAAGGATATGAAACTGAGCGATTATGCCAAAAAAGTGGGTGTCACCTACAAAACCGCGTACCGCTGGTTCAAAGCCGGCAGATTACGCGGCGAGTTAAAACAGGATGACGATGATGCAGTTAGTGGAGCGCCACATTCTTGACAAAAGCGACCCGCGCTGGAAGGTCATTGATGAGGCGGCGTGGTTCTCAAAAAACCTCTACAACGCCGCCAACTACCTTGTGCGCCAGTCGTACATTGCCGGGCAGGGCTACCTCAACTACAACGCGATTGAAAAACGCTTCAAGCAGAAAGATTTGTTGGCAGACCAGCAACTTCCAATGAAAGTGGTACAGCAGGTATTGCAGCAGCTTGACCACGACTGGCAGGCGTACTTTGCGGCGCTGGAAGCATGGAAGGCGCAGCCTGAGAAGTTTCAGGGTAAACCCCGTCTGCCGAAGTACAAGGATAAAGAGCAGGGGCGCAACCTGCTGGTGTATACCGCACAGGCGATCAGCAACGTGGCGCTACGGCGGGGGTTTGTTAAACCGTCAGGACTAGCGATCCGCATCAAAACCGCCCAGCGCGAGGTAGATCAGGTGCGGATCGTGCCGCGCAATCGTCACTATGTGGTCGAAGTGATTTACAGCATCGAAACACAAGCGGCACAGGTCAATCCAGATCATGTGCTGGCAGTAGATTTAGGGGTTGATAATCTAGCGGCTCTAGCTTCAAACCAGCCCGGCTTTGTGCCGCTTCTGGTTAACGGGAAACCGCTCAAGAGCATCAATCAAGGGTACAACAAGGCACTAGCGCGCTTGAAATCGGCCTTGCCTGCGGGTCAACGCACTTCCCAACGCATCCAGCGCCTCACCCATAAACGCAACTGCCGCATGGACGCCTATTTGCATCTTGCCAGCCGACGCATTATTGACGCAATGATTGACACGGGCATTGGCACGCTGGTCATCGGCAAAAATGACGGCTGGAAGCAGAACGTCCATTTAGGGTCGCGCACCAATCAACACTTCGTCCAGATACCGCACGCACGCTTCATTGAGATGCTGACGTACAAGGCGCAATGGGTGGGTATTGCCGTTATCACCCGTGAAGAAAGCTACACCAGCAAATGTAGTTTCCTTGACCTTGAGCCAATCGGCAAACAGGGGCAGTACGCAGGCAAGCGGATAAAGCGTGGGGTATTTCGTGCCAGCAATGGACGGCAGATCAATGCGGATGTCAATGGCGCCTACAACATCCTGCGAAAAGTAATCCCAAACGCCTTTGGCAATGGGATAGGGGGTGCAGTAGTTCATCCTTTACGGCTTCGGCTGTAAAAAACAGACCCACCCATGTCCATAAAAGGGTATTGGAAAGGGAACTATGAAGTCGGCATTCGGCGCAATACGCCTGCTGCGGCAAAAATGGCCGAAATCAACGTGACAGGCACGCGCAATGTACTAGAGGCCATGCAAGAATTGAACATCCCACGCGGGGTGTATACCTCATCGCTGGCGGTCTATTCCGACACGCACGGGCGGTTAGTGGATGAAAGCTATCGGTTTGAGGGCAAGCATTTGACGGTCTATGATGAAACCAAGTGGCGCGCACACTATGAAGTGGCCTTACCGATGATGCAGGCTGGCTTGCCGCTCATCATCGTCCAGCCCGGCGTGGTGTATGGGATCAATGACCACAGCAGCGTGCGCGATGCCTTGATCCAATACTTGCAGGGGCAATTGCCCATGACCCCACAGGATACCGCCTTCTGTTGGGCGCATGTGGAAGACGTGGCGCACGGACATCTGTTGGCGATGGCGCAGGGCAAAAGGGGCGAAAGCTATCATATCTGTGGGGAGATGATGACCTTTAGCGGGGCGATTGCACTGGCGCAAGAGTTGACGGGTGTCCCTGCGCCAACCATGCACCCTTCCCCGGCCATAATGCGCGGCATGGCAAATATGATGGGCTTGCTAGAACCCATCTTCCCGCTGCCAACCCAATATCGTTATGAAAGCCTACGGACGATTGCCGGAACCACCTACATCGGCACGAACGAAAAAGCCCGCCGCGAATTAGGTTATACCCCGCGTCCATTGCGTGAAGGCTTGGCAGAGGTGCTTGCCCACGAGCAAAAATTGCTCCAGCATTAGAACAGGTCTTTGTCTTCGCCGTCTGGCGGCGGTGGCAGATCAAGGCGCCGAGTGAATCCGCTGCGCTTACGTGATCGGGTGCGCTCTAGCGGATTCTCGCCGTCTGGCGCGGGCGTTGCAGCTGCCTGTGGTTTAGGCGGTTCTTTGTCCGCAGGTGCAGGTGGCGGTAGCGGGGCAGTCGCACGCGGCGCGCTCGTGACTGGAACCTGTAGTTTAGGCGGTTCTTTGTCCGCAGGTGCAGGTGGCGGTAGCGGGGCAGTTGCACGCGACGACACTGCTGGATTTGACGCCGCTGCTGCTATCGGCTTCGCAGGGGCGGCGCCTGCTGTGGATGGGGTGCTAGGGTTAACCGTTGCGCTTTCGGTCGTTGGCTTTTCGCTGGCATCTCGCACGCGGGCTGGTGGTGTTGGAGTCGCTGGCTTTGCTGGGGCTTCGGCAGGTTTGAGTATCTCTGTTGCCTTTGCCTGTTGATCTGCGCTGATGCCGCTCAGGTTTGAAGGGGTAGCGAGCGTCGCTTGATTGCTAGAGGGTTGGGCGCTCTGGTGTTGCGCCCGCGTTACTGAATCTGGGTTGAGTTCTTTGGTATCTACCAGTTGGGGTTTGGCTTCATCCAGCACTTGGCGCGCCTCAACACTCCCGATCCGCCGTAAAGCGGCACGGGCAGTGCGGGCAACAAGGTCGTTGCTATCGTAGAGCGCTTTATTGAGCGGCTCTACTGCCCATTCTGCCTTCAGTTGGCCGAGTATCGCCGCGCCGTTGCGCCGCAAGTGCCACTTTTCACTGCGGAGCGCCGCCAGTAAGGTGACTTCGGCGGGGGCGCTGTTGAGCGCAAGTAGCGCCTCTGCTGCGGCCAAGCGCACCGCATTTGACTTACGGGTGTTACGGAAGACCACAATCAAGGCAGGTACAGCCAACAAATCCTTCATTTCTGCTAGGCCATGCGCGGCTTGTACTGCGGTGCTGACGGTATTGCTATTGAGGTGGTCAATCAGCCGTTCAAGGCGGCTTTGAGGTTTGCGTACCTGTTCGTTGGGGGTGGGTGGGGCTTCAATAGGCATCAAGAATTCCATTGCGGCAAGGATGGCAATCCGTGCGGCACTGTCTGTTTCTGCTTGAAGTGCCACCTGTAGCGCTGCCAGCGTGTTCGGCGCTTGGATCACACGCAACGCGGCGGCGGCTCTGCGCCGCACATCTGGGTTGGTGTGCTTCAGCGCCCTGACAAGCCCTTGTGTATCCCGTTGAGTTTGCATCAGCCAGATATTCGGCAGTTCAGTCACAGTTAACTACTTTGGTTATCTTGCAGGTCGCATGAACTGAATGTATTCTAACACACTTCAAACATGATGGGGTCATGATTTTTGTACGAAGTTCATCCCCACGATGCGCTATACTGTAAAGACTATTTACAACCACTCTGGAGAAATTCAACTATGGCGAAAACCTATGATGTCGTCGTGCTAGGGGCGGGGCCGGGCGGTTATGTCGCGGCGATTCGTGCGGCACAACTAGGGCTAAAGACCGCAATTGTCGAGAAGCGTTACTGGGGCGGGGTGTGTTTGAATGTCGGCTGCATCCCCTCTAAGGCATTGCTCTACAATGCAGAATTAGCGCACATCATCACCCAAGAGGCAGAAACCTTTGGGTTTACCTTTGGCGGTGAGGTTCGGTTAGATTATACCGTTGCGTACAAGCGTAGCCGTCAGGTGAGCAACCGCTTGGTCAAGGGCGTGCAAGGCTTGATGAAGAAGAACAAAATAGACACCTTTGAAGGCTGGGCAACGATCACCGACCCACACAATATGAACATTGCCCTCAATGACGGCAGCAGCGAAACCTTGACCTTCAGCAACTTGATTTTGGCGCCGGGCGCAGTAGACAATATCCTGCGTGGGGTAGAGCTTTCTGACCGTGTGGTGACCTATGAAAGCCAGATCATGGAAGATCACCTGCCAGAAAGCATGATCGTGGTCGGTGCAGGCGCAATCGGCACAGAGTTCACCTACATTCTTGCCAATTACGGCGTCAAAATCACAATGGTGGAATACCTAGACCGCATTTTGCCGAACGAAGATGAAGAAGTGTCTAAGGAATTAACCAAGCACTATACCAAGATGGGCGTTACGCTCTTGATGGGGAATGGCGTCGAAAGCATAGATCAAAGCGGCGAGAAGCTGAAAGTCACGGTCAAGGACAAAAACACCAACGCCGTCCAGACGCTAGAGGCCGATAAAGTCTTGATGGCTGTCGGGTTCCGCCCGCGCACACAGGGCTATGGGCTGGAAAACACCGGCGTACAACTGACCGAGCGCGGCGCGATTGCCATTGACGACGCCATGCGGACGAACGTCCCGCACATCTACGCGATTGGGGATGTCACCGCTAAGTTGATGTTGGCGCATGTGGCCGAAGTGATGGGGATCATTGCCGCAGAGAGCATCGCACAAGTGCCTTCACAGAAGCTCAACTACATCATGATGCCGCGTGCGACGTACTGCCAGCCGCAAGTTGCCAGCTTTGGCTATACCGAAGCGCAAGCGCGTGAGGCGGGCTATGATGTGGTCGTTGCCAAGTTCCCCTTCCAAGCCAACGGTAAAGCGCTGGGCTTGAACGAGAGCAGCGGCTTTGTGAAGTTGATCGGCGATAAGAAGTACGGCGAACTGATCGGCGCGCACATGATTGGGCATGGCGTGACTGAATTGCTGCCTGAATTGACGTTGGCGCAAAATGCCGAATTGACGTTTGACGACATTGCACGCAACGTCCACGCGCACCCGACCCTCAGCGAAATGGTCAAAGAAGCCGCACATGGCTTGGGCGGGCATTACATCAGCATCTAGGGTTTATTGTAGGGGCGTTTCACGGAACGCCCCTACATCCACATATGCTTATTGCCACAGCACTAAGATGATTGCCATCAGCACGAAGGCGACGACATTGTAGCTGCTGTTTATGAGCCACAACACCACATGCGCGCCGTTATAGATGTCATGTACCAACATAATCCCCGCACTGAAGGCGATTACCACAAACAGTGCCAGCACAATGGCCGGAAGAATCGTGGTGATGCCCAGCGATTCTAGCAGCACCGCCAGCACAAACGCTGCTAAAATTTCGGCAACGGCGGTGATGACAAAATCAAGCGGCTTGAGTGCAGCCTCAGACGCGCCAGTTAACAGGCTACGATAGCGCATGTAGGGTTTGACGAACAACAGCGGGGAGTACCAAATCGCCCCTAAAAAGAAATAGACCAGTCCAGCAACAATCACTGCAAAATAGTTGATTCCAGTGAACACCATAGTGACTTCCCCTTGAACACTCGGATAGTAGCCCAAGTTTAGTCTATATGTTCTATGGCATCAAGTTATATTTGCAGTTTTTTATAGGAAATTTCGCTGGCGGGCAGACTCAAACAACACGACGGTGGCGGCCATCGCCGCATTGAGGGATTCCGTTTGGTTCGCCATGGGGATGAACAAGCGCTGTGTGGCGACCTGCTGTGCGGGGACGGTTGCGCCGTGTGCCTCACTGCCGATGACCAATGCCCACTTGCGCCGCCAATCTGCTTGGTCGTAGCGTACATCACCCGTGCCTTCGGCCAAGTAGATGTTGTCTACGCGCAACTCAGAGGCAATATCTTCCCACGCCATGCTGACTAACGTCACACGGAAGTGCGCGCCCATCCCTGCCCGCAACACTTTGGGGTTATACGGGTCAACACAGCCGGGCGCAAGGATCACCGCTTGTACGCCTGCCCCTGCTGCCGTGCGGAGCAACGTCCCCAAGTTGCCGGGGTCGCTAATCGCGTCAAGGATCAACAGCTTATCGGCATCTTCTGGCAAGTCGTGCTGCGGCAGGGGCGCAACGGCAATAATCCCCTGCGGGGTTTGGGTGTCGCTGATTTCGGTCAGGATGCTTGGCAACACCGGGAACAGCGCAACCCCACCCGCCGTTAATTCAGCAAGTAGGGTAGGGCTAACTTCTGGGGTATGGAGCGCATACTCTAGCGGAAGACCGTTTTCAAAGGCGTCCGTCACCAAGCGCACCCCCTCAAGGGCGATCTTGCGCTCTTTTTGGCGGGTTTGCTTCTGGGTAATCAGCATCCCCGCCAGTTTGACTTTGTTATTTTGCAGGCTGGTGATCGGTTCAGTCACTAGCGAACAGCCTGCATGGCTAATGCGGCGATCTTGGTAAAGGTTTCGGTGTCGCGCATGGCGATGTCTGCCAGTACCTTACGGTCTAGGTCAATGTTGGCTTGCTTGAGCGCATAGATAAAGCGGCTGTAGCTCAACCCGCTCATGCGGGCAGCAGCGTTAATCCGCATGATCCACAGGCGGCGGAGGTCGCGGCGCTTGGTGCGGCGGTCACGGAAGCTGTAAAACAGGCTTTTAATCATCGCCTCTTTAGAGCGCTTCCACAGGCTACCGCGTGTACCCCATTGGCCTTTGACCATCTTACGAACAGCATTGTGGCGCCGACGGCGTACAACACCGGTTTTTGCTCTTGGCATGGTTGTTACTCCTTGCGAAAACCCTATGATGAACTAACGTGCATAGGGGCGAGATGGGTGTCTCGCCCCTTACAAAATATTTGGCAAATGCCATTACAACAGCTTGTTGGGCAGCTTGTTAGCGTGGTGGGTTCGCACGGTACTTGCCCAAATACGGGGCAAGGCGACGAATACGCTTCTTTTCTGCACCGACTTTGAGTTCAAGCATTCTGGTAAACAGACGCTTGACACGCTTTGATGTGCGGCGACGAAAGTGGCTCTTGCCGCCTTTGGTACGCACAATCATGCCACTGCCGGTCATTCTAAAGCGTTTAGCAGTGGACTTATGTGTTTTGAGCTTGTACTTCTTCGGTTTGGCTTTCGCCGTCATGACGCGCTCCAATTATTTCTTGTCAGGCATAGGCGCCAATACCATCGTCATGCTGTACCCTTCGATATTGGGCATCTGCTCGACCACAGCAACATCTTTCATTTGCTCGATGATGCTGTACATCCGCTGCAAACCAATATCAGAGTGCGTAATCTCACGACCCCGGAATCTTAACTTGACCCGAACCTTCATACCATCTTCAATCCAGCGGCGGGCATCTTTGATGTGGAACCCCAGATGATAGTCATCGGTCTTTGGTCGGAGTTGAATCTCCTTAATTTCGATGACCTTCTGGTTTTTCTTGCGAACCCGTTCGCGTTTTTGTTGTTGATACTGGAACTTCCCAAAATCCATGATACGACAGACTGGCGGGCTTGCACTAGGCGCAACCTCAACAAGGTCTAGACCGGCTGTTTCTGCCATCTCAAGGGCTTTACTGAGAGGGACAACCCCGATATTGCTCTCTTCAGAGTCTATAAGGCGCACTTCTTTGGCGCGGATTTGTTGGTTGATGCGTAGTTCTGGGGTACTGATTGTCTGGCGTCCTATTCACTAAGCTGCAACAACGAATGAATCAACAAGGGAGTAAGCAAGTTACCCACAAATTGCGCTGCATAATAGCATAGGGGGCTAAGGGCGTCAATCCGTAGACAGCGCGCTTTGCCCCGAACTTGCCCGTTCTACCATCACCGCATATGCGGGGTGTTCACTACAAAATTGGCGCACTTCTGCCAAACACTCATGATACAGTTGAATCAAATCATGCTCGGTTTCTCGGCAGCGCCGCAACGTCTGGATTGAACAACTGGCGCAACCGCGCATGGCTCGGTAGCTGTCTGTTTCACAAGACAGGCAGCCGTTGAGCTTTGCCATCGTCCACGTAAAGGCAATGACTTCTTCGTGACAATCGGCTAAGGTCATTAGGCGTTCTACCAATGCCTGCCATTCTGCATTGCCTAATTGCCGAACGGCAGGGATGGCCGTGATAGGGAAGAACAACTCATTTTGCGTATACACGCGCTTCTTCCTTCTAAAAATAAGGTTCAACAGCTATGATCGCAGCGCATCAAGACAACACACTACACATTTGCACTATAACACAAAAACTGGGCGGAAACGTGTTATATTCTGGTTTGGACTATAAAAACCTGTTAATAAATTTCGTTATTCTATGGATGGCCGTTGGCTGTAGTGCTGGCAGCGGCGCAGTGGTCTTTGCGCCAACGCCCGTTCCGGCAGATGTGTCTCCGGCAAGCTATGCCCACCCCAGTGCCGCCTTCACAGTGGTCTTGCCGCGCACATGGGCGCTTCGGGAACGCCACCTGACGGTGATTAGCATCGCCAGTTTTTCCCCGCCGCGTAGCCATGTCCCGCTGATTACGCTGGCGGCCTTGCGCCTGAACGCCCCGCCCGCCGATGATACCGCGCTCCAACAACTCATGACAGACATCCAAACCCGCTGGCGGCCAGACGCGCCACGCTATACCGAAATCACCCGCGAGGCGATGGGTGACGGGAGTTGGCGTTTGACAGGCGTTCGCCAGACGTTGAACAACACCGCACAACAGATCAACACATTTATTGAAATCCATGACGGCTTGCTTGGGGTGATAGAGGTCGTTTTGACCGATGACCCCGCGCTCAATCAGCGCGTGCAAGAGGCTGTCAACACCGTTCAGTTTCACCCCACCAGCGATTTGCAGCCCACAACCCCAGAAACGCTACGCTTGATGAGTAGCAACGCGCTAGAAGCCCTCAACGTCAGCGCGTGGACGGCGCCGGATGGGGCGTTTTTCGTCACAGGGGAGGTGGCTAACTTAAGCGACATTGCGGTAGAAGGCTTGCCGGTGGAGGTCGCGTTGCTGACGCAGGATGGACGGGCAGTGACCAGTGCGGCAGATGTCACAATGGGCTACGGGGTGCCGCCGGGCGGATTCATGCCGTTTAGCTTACGCTTTGGTGACGGCCAGCCCGCCTTGACAGACCATTTTACGCTTACGTTTGGGGCAGAGGCGTGGGAACCCCTAAGCACGACCCCGTTCTATGGGGTGGGCGTGTTAAGCTGGACGGATTCCTTCACGGTGACGCCCGAAGGGTGGCTGTTGGTGTCTGGTGTGATCTCCAATCCATCGGAGACCTATGTTTATTTGCCGCGTGTGGTTATAACTGTGTTTGATGACAATCAGCGCGTGATTGCCGCACGCTTCGTCGAGCTAGACAAAGTGGAGTTTGCCCCCGGCGAGCAAGCCCCCTACGAAGTGCTGATTACAGAGCTAGGCGGCACAGCGGCGCGCTATATTGTTACCGTCCAAGCACGGGGATAGTGCTTCATCCCATACCGACCAACCCCAAAAGTTGATCGTATAGCCTGAAAAGCTCTGGCGGCGTCAGTGAGCTATCGGTCATGAAGCTCAGTTCTGCCCCTGCACGGCTGACTTGCAGGGTATACACATAGTCGTACGGCTCTGTAATGAACCTTTTGAATTGCCCAACCAGCCCAAAGATGTTGATCTCGTCTAGTGTTGCGTCAACAGCTTCAACAGTAGTGCGGTCTACAGGGGGCTGTGGGATGCCGTTCCAAGTGAGTGTGCCGTCGCTTTGTAGGCGAACTTCATCAATGGTCGCGTTCAGGCCGCCTTGACGGACTAAAATAACCTGATCGAAGATCAACCCAATGTTGGGGTCTTCGGTGACTGATGAATAGGAAGCCACCCCAATCGCCGGCGGCGTTTCGCTAACTTCTATTCCGCCATAAGGGACGAAGGTTGCTACACTCGCGTTGGGGTCTGGAACGTTGGCTTCGCCGCGTGCGGTCAAGGTGGCGAACAGATCAATGGGGGTTCCTTCAACGGTAGGAATGGCTTGAGTGACGCCAAAAGGATTAAGCGCGTCCACCTGACTGGTGGGAACTTGTGTGGTTATGTCGGGCGTAGCGGTGGGGGGCGGGGTGATGGCGTTCCCACCGCAGGCACTGAGCATGAGTATCAGAACAATCAAAGCAGTTTGGCGCATGGGTGCATTTGCTCCTTATAGGTTGCCACACTCAGTTTGATTATCCCATGTGTGCGGAAGACTGCAACCGTGTGCGTTGTGCGAATTTATAGACAAGCCCTACCGTGTGGTGGATGCCGAGTGCCGCCAACAGGCAGGTGATTGGCAAATAAGGGATGACGTAACGTTGCCACGGGAGCGGGGTTGCCAGTAGCGCGCCACTGGTCACGACCAGCCAGAACGCCAGCCCATACAACGGCAGTCGATAGTCACTGCGGCGCGTGAAGATCAACACGGCGCCCCATAGCGCCAAGAGCGTTAGCGGCGTTCCAAGCCAGTAGCCTGCCTGTAAACCCGCCCAACCGCTGGCTTGATAGGCTTGAATCTGTGCCACAATTGGGGCGGCTTCCCCCCATGAAACCACCTCAAAGTGGCTAGGCGTGGCGATAAACGGTTCCCGAACCAACGTCCACAGCCGATAGCTGAGGGCGGTCGGCGCGTCTGGGCTGACCAACACCTGTACTTCTAACAATTCAGTGCGTGCGGCCAACAGATCGCCAAAGCGGGCAAAGGGGGCGTTCCACAACGCGGGGGAAAGCGCAACAAATAGCGCTAAAGCCACAACCCCAGAAATCCCTAACAGAGTAAGTTGCCGCAGTGTCATAACCCAGCCCCGTTGACGCAGGGTTGTAAGCAGGGCAATAGCTACCCAACCCCATGCGCCCACTAAGAAGATTGCCCCTGTGTGCTTGCTGGCGAGCGCAAATCCGCCACACAGCGCCAATAGCCCCCATGCCCACCCGCGAACCTTGCCCGTGTAGACCTGTTTCACAATCCAGACGCCCACCCACAGCGTAAGCAGGCCAAACGTCAACAAAGAGCCTTCCATCATTGAGCGGCGGACGTTTAACAAAATGATCGGGTGTAGGGCATACAGTAGCGTGGCAGGGTAGGCAATCCCGCGCCCGCCGATCGCCATGCCGATGCCGAACATCGCGCCGATGCTGCCCAAAAAGGTCAACGCAGACGCCCAACGCGCCACGATCAAGACATCTTGATGTGGGAGCCAGCCCCCCGCGACGTTATCAGCGTAGCTCAATCCCCAGTTCCAGCCGGGCGCGGCGGTCATATCCGCGGGGGTATGCCCAGTGATGGCTAGAGCAAATCCCGCCGCATAGCGTTGGAAGCTGCCGTTAAGCAGGCGCAGATGTTGGCGGCTGTCTATCGGGTAGGGGGGGCTAGTCATCAGTTCAGCGGGGTTGCGGTCTACAAACGCGGTGAAGTAGTCCAACACGGAGTAGATGTGCATCCCTTCATCGCCATGAAATGAGGCCAACGGAATGCCAGCCAACGTGTAAGCAGCAAGCCCAACGATCAATAGCACATCTAAGAGCAGGTGGGTGAATCGGTTCGCGGTGAATGTCATGCAAAATCCAGTATGTCTATAGGGGGTGCAGGGCGATTGTATCAAACGTGGGGTTGACAAGATAGAATCGTATAACGGCATATTGTAGGGGCATGATCTATCATTCCCCTACAAACGGTAACGGTTCTGTAGCCCTTGCTTTGGGTTAGAGTTCTACCTGAACGGCGTGGCGTACGAACGCCAGCCCGCGTAATTGCTCAATCACGGTGTCTTGAATCGCGTCATCAAGGCTCAAGACCGTGAGCGTATTCCCGCCGGGGGCGGCACGCCCGGTGTACCAACTGGCGATATTGACTTGATGCTCGGCCAAGAGCGTTCCAATTTTGCCGATCACGCCCGGCTGGTCGTAACTGCCCATGATGAGTAGCCGCCCGGCTGGAACAAAGTTAATCGGGTATTGGTCAATCTGGACGATGTGCGGTTCGCGGTGGTCAAGCAGCGTGCCGCTGATGATAATCTGTGTGCCGTCTTCCCACGTCACTTCACACGACAGCAAGTTCTGATAGTTGGCGGCGCGTAAGCCTTTGGTCTGGGTGACTTGGATGCCGCGCTCGTCAGCCAGTACAGGCGCGTTGATGTAGCTCACGGCTTGGCTCATCACTGGGGCAAGTACGCCGCGCAGAATCGCTACAGTGACGGGTTTGACAAGCCCGTCCATTTCATCGCCGCGCGTTTCAACCGCCACCCGCCGAATCGGGCTACGGGCTAGGGCATGTTGTAAGCGCCCCATCCGTTCACCGAGTATGAGGAACGGTCGCAGTTCTTCAAACCTCATCCCGGTGACCAGCGGCAAGTTGACCACATTGCGGTAATCGTCGCCGCGCAGCGCGTCTAGCACCTGTTGCACAATCTGGATCGAGAGGTCTTGGGTGGCCTCTAGGGTGTTGTCGCCAATGTGCGGGGTATGCACAACATTTTCAAGGCCAAGCAGCGGGCTGTTGTAGGGCGGTTCTTGGAAGTACACATCTACAGCAGCGCCAGCCAGATGACCACTCTTGAGCGCGTCCGCGACAGCCTGTTCATCCCAGATTTTGCCTGCTGAGGTGTTGATGAGGCGTGCGCCGCGCTTGCTCTCTGCGATCCGCTCGGCGTTGAACATCCCTTCGGTTTCTTCAGTGATTGGCACATGAATGCTAATGTAATCGCTACGGGCGAGTAGCTCACGCATCCCGACCATCGTTACGCCGCGCAACTCGCTGCCTAAGTCGTCGTTGATGTAGGGGTCGTAGGCCAGCACATCCATGCCAAAGGCCAACGCCCTCACTGCCACGCCCCGCGCCACCCGACCAAACCCGACCAGCCCCAACGTTTTGCCATACAGTTGCGTGCCAACCTGTTGGGCGCGGTCTAGTAGCCACCAGCCACTACGCATGGCGTTATGGACGACAGGCAGCTTGCGGCTTAAGGCCAACATCAGCAACATCGCATGTTCGGCAGCAGCGACGGCGGTCACGCCCGGGGTATGGGTAACGATGATGTCGCGCTCGGTGGCGGCGTCAATGTCTATCCCGTTGAGGCCAGCCCCTACGCGCCCAATCACGCGCAGATGTTCGGCCAGTTCGATCACTTCGCGGCTGAGTTCGACATCATCACGGGCAATGATCGCGTCGGCGTT
>JBMOFU010000016.1:0-26115 GCA_049318725.1 Phototrophicaceae bacterium
TCCGCAGATTCGCGGAACTGAATCGTCACATTGCTCACCGCCAGCCGCCGCTGATAACGATAGACTGCCACCAGCTTTTCGTTGGGCTGGTCAAACTTGAGGCCAATCAACAGCCGAAGCATGTAGCGCTCGATTTCTTCGGTGTTGTTGTGCAGCTTGACCTTGAAGCGCGCTGTTCCATCCCCCGATGACCAAAAACTGACCACCACCGCCTCAAGGATCGTGGCAAGGTCTGGCCGCCCGACATAGCTGTCGGTTCCCCATGTACGCTCATGGTGTTGCACAAAGTCCATGAACTTTTTCGGGACTACTGGGAAGCTCCCAGTGGTAGAAAGTGGGTCTTTAGGGGGTTTACGGTTCATGACGGTGAAAACGGCCTGTTGGTGAGTGAAATATTATCCCCTTAAATCATAGCATAAGTCGCAGACTTACCCCAATTGAGGGCAGGGCAATCGTGTTCTCGAAAACCAGACGATTTCACCGTAGGGGCGTAGCGCGCTACGCCCCTACAGAACCGTTGTGGCCTGTAGGGGCATGATATATGATGCCCCTACTAAAATCTCACGTTTTTGGAGAACGCGATTACCCCCCCACCAAATTTTGCGGACAAGCCCGTCCTTGTCACTACAGGATGTGCGGCAGGTTCTGTTGAATCAAGCCCAACACCTCGCGTCGGTCTGCCTCTTGATTCACAAAATCCAGTTGATCGAGCGAGATCGTCAACACCGGGCAGGCCGTCCAATCAGTGATCCATTCCTCGTACAGCCCATTGAGTTGTTCCACATAGTTCGGATCAATGTTCTGCTCATAGTCCCGCCCACGCCCGCTAATGTGTTTGAGCAAGGTCGGCGTGCTGGCCTGTAAGTAAACGATCAAGTGCGGCGGCGGCAAGAAGGCGCGCACCGCCTCATACAGGTTGCGATAGGCGTCATAGTCGCGGTCGGTCATCTTCTGTTGACGGTGCAAGTTGCGCGCAAAGATTTCAGCGTCTTCATACACGGTGCGGTCTTGTACCGCGCTGCCCGGATGGGCAACCAATTGGTGATGATGCTCTAGGCGCTTACCCAAGAAAAACACCTGCGAGTGAAAGCTCCAGCGTTGCATCTCTTGGTAAAAGTCTGCAAGGTACGGGTTTTCTGCATTGGCCTCGTAGAACGGCTTCCAGCCGAAGGTGGACGCCAAAAGCGCTGTAAGGCTACTCTTGCCCGCGCCGATGTTCCCGGCAATAGCGACAAACCAGCCCGGATCATCACTTTTCACCGATGATGACCAAGCAAATGCCCTATTAAAATGTGTAGTCATAATTCCCCAACGTCTATAGGTTGTACCGAGTCAGTTCAGAGGGGGTGAGGGGTTGCCCTCACCAGATAGGATTATTTTAGCACACAGGCCGGCGATTCAGCCCGACGGAAGGGTTGCAATGCGGTTAGAGTTTTCTTGCAAGTTTTTGCAACTTTTCTGCGGCGGCGATGAGCGTACTATCGGCCTTGCAGAAGGCAAAGCGCACATAGTGGTTTGCCATAGGGCGGTGGGCATCGCTGTAAAACGTATCAGGCGGGATGGCCGCGACCCCGACCTCTTTTAACAGGTGATGGACAAAGGCCATGTTATCCCCGTCAAAAACGGCGCTGAAGTCGGCCATCACGTAGAACGCCCCCTCTGGGGCAAAGTAGCGCAGGTTCGCCCCATCCAGCGCACTGAGCATCAATTGGCGCTTGCGGGCATAGAGTTGGCCTAACTCGTCAAAGTAGCCATCGGGCAAGGCCAACGCATAGGCCGCCCCTGCTTGCGTGGGATGATTGACGGCATACGTCACCAGTTGATGAATCCGCCACACCCCCACAATCAAGTCTGGCGCGCCGTACACCCAGCCGATCTTCCAGCCGGTAGCGCTAAAGGTTTTAGCGGCGCTGCTGACGGTCAAGGTACGCTCAAACATGCCCGGCAAGGCGGCCATTGGGCGGTGAACACTGCCAGCATAGGCAATGTGTTCATACACTTCATCCGAAATGCACACCACGTCATATTGCACACACAGTTCAGCAATCAACGCTTGATCGTCAGGGCTGAACATCCGTCCGGTGGGGTTGTTGGGGGAATTAACGATGATCGCCCGCGTTTTATCGCTAAAGGCGGCCTTTAGCGCGTCGCGGTCTAGCCGCCAATCGGGGGGGAGCAGCGGCACATACACCGGAACGCCGCCCGCCACTTCGATACACGGCACGTAAATGTCAAAGAACGGCTCAATCACAATCACTTCATCGCCGGGGTTGACGATGCCCATCACCGAAGAAAAAATCCCTTCGCTGGCGCCAGAGGTGACAATCACCCCGTTTTGCGGATCAATGTTCAGCCCATAGAAGCGCGTTGCGTGGGCGGCTACTGCTTCCCGTAGCGGGGGCGCGCCGATGCCGGGGGCGTATTGGTTCATCTGCCCCAACCGAAACGTTTCGGCAACGGTGTTCAGCACCTCTTGCGGACTATTGAAATCGGGACGGCCTTGCCCTAAATCCAGCGCTTGATGCTGTTGCGCCAAGCGGTTGATTTCGGCAAAGATCGTGGTGCCGTAGTGCTGAACGCGGCGGGCAATCGTTGGCATGATAAAAATTTACCTCCCGTATTTTTGGCGGGCTTGGGTGGCAAGCTGGTCAACCCGCTCATTGTAGACATTGTTGGCGTGGCCTTTGACCCACATCCAACGGATGCGGTGGCGTTGAGTAGCGCTGTCTAGCCGTTCCCATAGGTCGCGGTTCTTGACAGGTTCGCCGCTGGAGTTCTTCCAGCCTTTGCGCTTCCAATTGGTAATCCAAGACGTGATTCCATTTTTAAGGTATTCGCTGTCGGTGTATAGTTCCACCTCACACGGGCGGGTGAGGGTTTCTAAGGCCATAATTGCAGCGGTCAGTTCCATTTGATTATTGGTGGTGTTGGGCGCGCCGCCCATCAGTTCCTTTTGCTGCTCACCATAGATCAACAGCGCCGCCCAACCGCCCGCGCCGGGGTTCGGCTGGCAGCCGCCGTCGGTATAAATGACGATTTTTGATTGTTCGCTCATGGTTTATCCCCCATCTTCGGTTCATTGCGGCACTAAGGATAGTGGAGCGCACGAGCAAGATCAACTGATGGATTAACGATCATGATTCTTATAGTAGACGGCTTACTATCTCTTGCAGATGCTCGGATTTAGTGTTAGCATTGAGAAAGAATTAACGGTATATCTATTTACAAAAGGCGTTTATTGCTATGGATGCACCATCGTTACCAGAGTCAATGCCGCAGGATAGCTCGCCCCATGTCTTGGTCGTAGATGACGAATTTGCAATTCGCTATTCAATTAGCAAGACGTTGCAACAGGCTGGATATTTGGTCAATGAAGCGGCAAACGCTGAAGATGCCATCACCCTTATGCAATATCAAGCATTTGATGTGATCCTCACTGACATTAGGATGCCCGGTATGGATGGCATTGATCTGTTACGGCAAATCAAAGCGCTTGCGCCAGACAGCAGCGTGATTTTGATGACCGGCTACGCCAGCCTCAACACAGCCATTGAGGCGTTACGCTTGGGCGCACACGACTACATGATGAAGCCTAGTTCCCGTCAAGACATCAAAACCAGCGTAGATGAAGGCGTGAAGCGCGCCCGCAACCTCAAACGGCGGCGGGATTTGCTCACCGTCATTCAGGGGACGCTGGCCGAATTACAAGCAGAAAATGCAGAAAAGCTGGCGAACTTTACACGGCTCCCAGAAGACGAAGAAGCCCCGCCTGCCCCACCCGCCGATTTGCTCAACAGCATGAAGCTCGGCATTCTTACGGTATACCCCGGTCGCTACCAAATTGCCGTTGAGGGAACCGCCATTGACCTCACGCCGACCGAATTTGATATGCTGCTCTACTTGGCCGCCCATCAAGACCGTGTGGTGTCTTGTCATGAGTTGGTGCGCGAGGTACGTAGCTATGGGATCGGTGAGGCAGAAGCGCGTGAGGTGATCCGCCCGCATGTGAGCAACCTACGGCGCAAGCTCAAAGAGGCTGGCCTTGACGAAGACTTAATCGTCAACGTGCGCGGGATCGGCTATCGCCTGAGTGACCGTGCCATCAAGGCTGATGTGTAAGACTATAGCCATTGCCTCAAAAATCCGCTAGGATGTTCAGCGAATCTGCGAATTTTTGGGGCATAAACCGATGTTGAAACGTGTAGGGTGGCTGGTCTTGCTTGTATTCGGCGCAATCACAAGGGTGGGGGGCGCCCAACCGAGTTGCGACATTCCATTAGGGATCACCGAGCAGCAATCCTACCGTAGCCAGATTGCCCAAACGACCATGTACTACACGGTCTACTTGCCGCCGTGCTATGACGCTAACGCCCCAACGCCATACCCCACGCTCTACTTGTTGCACGGCTCTGCCTCTTATGACGACCATTGGTTGCAAATCGGCCTTGAAGAAGCGCTCAATAGCGGCATTAGCGACGGCACCTTCCCGCCGATGATTGCGGTGTTGCCCTACGGCGAATGGATCGCCAACGAAAATCAGTTTGAGCGCGTCTCGTTTGAGAATGTCTTTTTAGAAGAACTGTTGCCCGCCGTTGAAGCCCGCTACCCGGTGGCAACCACCCGCGACCAACGCGCCATCGGCGGGGTTTCACGCGGGGGCTTTTGGGCGTTCGAGATTGCCTTTCGTCATCCTGAATTGTTTGGCAGCGTCGGCGGTCATAGTGCCTTCTTCGACCCCAATCACGCCCCAGACACGCACAATCCGCTTGATCTTGCCAGCACTGCCGCCAACCTTGAAACGTTGCGGATTTGGCTAGATCGCGGGGCAGACGACTACGCCGCGCCCGGCCTAGACCTGATGGACGCCGCATTGCGCCAGCGCGGGCTGGCCTATACCTACACCGTTCACCCCGAAGGCGAGCATGATAACCGCTACTGGGGCGCGCATGTGGGCGAATATCTGGCCTTTTATGCACAAGCCTTCCAGCCCGTGCAACTGAGCGCGCCCACGCTGCCCGACCCTGCCGCGTTTGCGTTTATCCCGCCGCCGAATGCCCCCGACCCAGCGATCTTTGAGTTTGTGCCGCCCCCGACAATTGTCGCGCCGAGCGCGTGGGAAATCTACCTGCCAGTGGTGGCCTTCAACAGCACCCGCGCTGATCTTGACAGCGGCGCGCTCTGGAATTTGTTAGCGGGGACGCCCGACGCCAATCTCATCGTAGACAGTGCCACGCTTTCGCGGTTAGAGGCGCTAGGGATCAGTGTATCCGCTGCTAGGGTTGTCGCGCCCGCTGAACTGTGGCGGGCGTTAACTGCCAACCGTGAAGCGTTTGCCCTCTTGCCGTTTGACCAAGTGAGCAGCAAGCTGCGCGTGTTGCGCGTAGACGGCTTTAACCCGTTGATGCGACCCAACGACTACCCCTTAGCGCTCCAGAGCGATACACCGAATTTTTATTCCGACCGTTTGACCACACTTACCCTGTCTGGCGTGACGGCCATCACCCGTCAGTCTATCCCTGCGATAGATGCAAATGGCCTTGAGTGGGCGTCTAGCGGGATTGCGCCCTATACCACACAGGTAGATTACTTCCACACCAGCAATGAAGTCTCGTTTACTGAAGCCTGCCCGCAGGCCGAAGAAACGCCGCTCGGCGCGTTCTGTTCCAAAGCGGCGCACTTCCCCATTTTGGAGCAGGTCGGGCTAGACATCGTAGAGCTTTCTGGCAACCACAACAACGATTACGGTTACAGCGCCTACCGCGATACACTGGCGCGCTATGCCGCCGCCAATATCGCCACGATTGGCGGCGGAGCAACGCCTGCTGACGCCCAACAGCCCCTACTCTTGACCCATCACAATAACCGCGTGGCGATGATCGCCTGCAACGATGCCGGGCCATACTACGCGCTGGCAAGCAATGAACGCCCCGGCGCTGCCGACTGTAACGGCGCATGGCTACAAGCCGCTATTGCCGAAGTCCGCCCGACGGTAGATATTGTGGTCGTGAGCGTCCAACACACCGAATTTGAGGAATACACGCCGCGTGATGGCATCCGCAATGACTTTCATCAATTGGCAGACTGGGGTGCGGATGTTGTCGTCGGGACGCACGCCCACAAGCCGCAAACCTTCGAGTTTTACAGCGCGGCGGGCGGCACGGCCTTCATCCACTATGGGTTAGGCAACCTGTTCTTTGACCAGCCGTTTTGGGGCAACAGCCGCTTTTGGATGGATACGCTGGTGATCTATGAAGGGCGGCTGGTGACGGTAGATTTGTTCACAGGCATTATTGACGATCAAGCGCGCCCGCGCCCAATGACCTTAGTGGAGCAAAAGAACTTTTTGGAGTTTATGTTTGTGGTCAACAACGGGGTAGAGGGGTTATAGCCGTGCGCTATATGCAATGGCTTGGCGGCATGTTGCTGCTGGCATTCACGGTACACGGGCAAGAGTTCGTCCCCCCACGCTCAGTGGACGCCGTTGAGCGGATCATGGCGGCCATGACGCTAGAGCAAAAGGTCGGCCAAATGTTCATTGTGGGGCTGTATGGCCCAAACCTCACCGAAGACGGGCAACAGTTCTTAGCCCGCTATCAGCCGGGCGGGGTGGTGGTGTTCAACTATAACGCCGGAACCCCTGCCAAAGTCACGCAGTTGATTAATGACTGGCAACAGGTGATGAGTGATGTCGGCGCGCCCGCGCTGTTGGTTGCCATTGACCAAGAAGGCGGGCGCATCAATACACTAGAGGACGCGCCGTTTACCCAGTTCCCTGCGCCTGCGCTGGTCACGGCTGCCGATAACCCCGCACTGGCCTATCAATTTGGCTATGCGCTGGCAACCGAGTTGCGCGCTGTGGGGATCAATATGAACCTTGCGCCTGTGGCCGACCTTGAAACTAACCCCGACAATCCGGTCATCTTTCGGCGGTCTTACGGCAGTGATCCGGTACAGGTTGGGAATACGTTGGCGGCAGTAGTCGAAGGGATGCAGGCGGCAGGCGTGATTGCCACGCTCAAGCACTTTCCCGGTCACGGAGACACCGCCGAAGATTCGCACATTGAACTGCCCATCCTCTATAGTACGCAGGCCGAACTTGAAGCGCGTGAGTGGCTACCGTTCCAGATGGGGATGCAAGCAGGGGCGTCTACCATCATGGTCGGCCATCTGGATATGGCAATGCTCGACCCAGATTTACCGTCGTCGCTTTCGCCGCACATTGTACAGGGCATTTTGCGTGAACAGATGGGCTACAACGGCCTCATCATGACCGACGCGCTAGACATGGACGCGATAGATACGCGCTTTGGGCTATCACAGGCGGCGGTACGGGCAATTTTGGCCGGCAATGACTTGATTACGCCCGGGCCGCACGTTGGCACGCAGACTGTTGCGCCTGCCATTGAAGCCGTCGTCGCGGCAGTCGAAAGCGGCGAAATCCCAATGGAACGGATTGATGCCTCAGTGCGGCGTATCTTAGAAGTAAAATTGCACTACAATCTACTGGAGTGGCAAGCGCTTGACCCATCCACCGCCGACGCACGGATTGCAGCGGCCAATGCGGAGCTATTAATACAAGATTTGTTTAGCTTAGGCGTGACTGTGGTGTATGATGAAGCAGGGATATTGCCATTACGGGCAGACCAGCGCGTTTTGTTGGTGCATCCGTTACACCGTTTGGGTGCCAGCCGTGCCTGCCTAGCGGCCAACCCGAACCTGCAATTGGCGGGCTACAGCAACTATCCCACAGCGGATGAAATACAGGCGGCGGCAACAGCGGCACAAACCGCAGATTGGGTGGTTGTGTTCACCCAAAACGCCATTGATAAGCCCGAACAGGCCGCCCTTGTGGACGCACTCCCGCCAGAAAAGACAGTGGTTGTGGCCTATTGGTCGCCGTATGATGTGCTTGCCTTTGCCGTGCGCCCGGCGGCATACTTGACAACCTACAGCCCATCCGATGAAGGGCTGATGGCGGCCTGCCGCGTGCTGTTTGGCGCACAAGGGGCGTATGGGGTCGCGCCGTTGGCGTTAGGCCAATAGCCAAACATAGAAGAAACAGCGATTGCTAGTTCATGTTTTGCGGACAAGGCAGGCCTTGTCCCTACAGGATGGGGTCAAATTGCGACGGTTTTGTAGGGACGACACCTGTGTCGTCCGTCTCTGTGGCGTTAAAATCTGTCACTAGCAATCACGGTAGAAGAAATCAACAAGGCGCCCGTTTGGGTGCTTGTCCGTAAGGCCATTTCGCGTTAACTTAGTAGCATCACGTTGCCAACAGGGAAGAACCGGATTATGGGTACGCTCAACCCCGATTTGCTCTCAAAAGACCTTGACGCCATCTTAAACGATGCTGTCGAGCTAAAAGACCAGTACAAACAAACGATGATTATTCCTGAAGCGGTGCTGCTGGCGATGTTGCGGCGCAAGGGAACCTCTGCTGAACGCATTTTGACGAAGTTTGCCAGCGAGCGCGGGGTAGAGTTAGACCGCCTAGAGCGTCAAACCGTGTTGGCGATGGAAAGCCGCCGCGACCAAAGCGGCAACCTAGACTTTGTAGCGCGTGCCAACCGCCTTGTGCCGCTGTCTCGGCAGACGATTGTCATGCTCGACGACGGCCTGAGCCTTGCCAACAGCCAAGACGAAGTGCGCGTAGACAGCGACCATGTGTTACAGATCATGACCGAAGCCAGCGTCAGCACCAGTGGGATTCTGCGCGGGCATGGCGTCACGCCCAAGTCTATTCAAGATTTAGTCAACGACTCTAGCCAAATCCTGCGGCGCAGCGGCACCACACAAGATTTTGTGGCCGCGTCCAAGTCTGGCAACCTCAAGGCGGTTTACTTCCGTGAGGAACTGCTCCGCGACTTGATTAACATCCTGTCTCAGGCGCAAAACCGCCATGTGATCTTGATCGGGCCCGATGGCGTGGGCAAGCGCACGTTGGCCTACAGCCTTGCGCTGTTGATGTCTGAGGGCAAAGGCCCGGCGGGGTTGTCTAGTTTGGTACAGGTGGACGAAACCGCCCTGCTGGATAGCGATCATAAGGCCATCCGCGCCGGATTGAACCAAGCACGCGGCGGGATTTTCTTCGTGTCTCACTTGCACCGCTTCTTTGGCGGCCCAGCCAAAGCAGAGTTCGGCAAGGCCGGCCCACAAATCCAGAAGGCGTTCTTAGAAGATGACCCCGTGGTGATTGCCACCACCACCGAACAAGAGTACAACGAACGGCTGGCGAACATCAGCGCCATTACCGAAAATTCGCAGATATTGCGCGTGTCAGAGCCAAGTGTGGAAGAAACCATCGAGATTTTGAAGGTCAAGCGGCCACACCTTGAAAGCGAATATGGCATTGATGTGAAAGAAGTCGCGCTGGTGCTTGCGGCACGCTTGGCAAAGCGCTATTTAACGGCCATGCCGCTACCGCGCAGTGCTGAACACCTGATCCACCGCACTGCCGCCATGATTAACATGAGCCAGCAAGCCCAGTTGGCCTTTAAGCCGGTCAACATTCACGACACATCCCTAGACGCCGAAGATGTCACGCTCACCCTCAGCCAAATGACCGGAATCCCCCTTAGCCAGCTAGGGCAAGACGAACGCCTGCGCTACGCCAACATGGTCGAGTACCTGCAAGAAGGGATCATCGGCCAAGATGAAGCGGTTTTGGCGGTCAGCCGTGCGATTAAAACCGCGCGTGTGGGGCTAAAGGACGCCAAACGGCCTATTGGGGCATTCTTGTTCTTGGGGCCGACGGGCGTTGGCAAATCAGAGTTGGCAAAGAAGCTGGCCGAGTTCATGTTCGGCAGTGAAGACGCCATCTTGCCGCTGGATATGACCGAGTTCCAAGACGAAAGCAGCCTCAACCGCTTGATTGGTTCCCCAAGCGGCTATGTAGACAGTGAAGCGGGCGGCCAACTCACCGAAAAAGTCCGCCAACAGCCCTACACGATTGTGCTGTTCGATGAGGTGGAAAAAGCCCACCCGCGCATTTTAGACATCCTCTTGCAGGTGATTGAAGAAGGCCGCCTAACCGACGGGCGCGGCAATACCACACGCTTTAGCGAAACCGTGATTATCCTCACCAGTAACTTGGGCGCACGCCAGTTGGCCGTCCCCGTCGTCACGGAAGAAGTGCGCGAGGCCGCCATGCAAGAGGTGCGGAATTTCTTCCGCCCAGAGTTCATCAACCGCTTAGACGAAGTGATTATGTTTAACGCGCTGAATGAAGAAAGCCTGTACAGCATCCTCCAGTTGATGCTCAAGGGTGAGCAGAAATTGGCGGCTGACCGCGGGATTACCCTAGAGTTCACCGAGCCTGCCAAGCGCTGGATGCTGTCTCAGAATGACGAGCCGCAATATGGCGCCCGTCCGTTACGCCGAATTATACGGCGCATGGTGCGTGAGCCGTTGGCAGACTTCCTGCTGCGCGCCAACCCTCAAGCGGGGACGCTGGTACGGATTGACAACCCCACCCCTAGCGAAGGTCTTGTATTTACCGCCTTGCTTGACGGCAAGGAAATTCCGGTGGAGTAACCCATTCATGACAGACAGCACACAGCCCAAACCCCCCAGTGGCCTTGCCAACCGTCCGCGCACGGGGCTGGCGGCGTGGGAAGCCACTATCGGCTACATTAATCAAGCGTATAGCCCAGACGCGCTTTTAACCTTGAACGCCTACCCGCATAATGACGCGCTACGTTGGGCGGCGATGGTGGAATGGGGCAGCAATAAAGAACAAGTGAAAGATTCGCCCACGCTGCCCGCTGCCCTGCGCGATTTATGGGAACGGGTGGAGCAAGGCTATGTCATCTTCTTAGAGGAAGACGAAGCCATCCGTAAGCCTTCGGGCTACGGCGAGTTCAATTGGCTCGATGCTGACACCCGTGAAAACATTGACCGCCTGTTAGGGCTGGTACAAACGGCGTTTAAGGGGGACTGGACGGTGGTGTTTATCTATCAGTCGTCGGCCAACCCGCAAACACGGGTACAGGCGCGTTTGATCGCCCGCAATGGCTCGGTCAATTTGAACGGGCGCGGCGCTTCGTTGCCAGAGGCGACCAGCCAACTCTACCGCAATGTTGTGCCGTTCCTTGCCCGCTAAAAATCACTGTGATGACGAGTTTATGTTTTTGGCCTGTTTTGCGGACAAGGCAGGCCTTGTCCCTACAGGATGGGGTGGCATTTCAACGATTTTGTAGGGACGACACCTGTGTCGTCCGTCTTTGTGGCGTTAAAATCATGAACGCGCCATCACTGTAAGATTATTCTTCTTGACTTACACCAACAGAAAAGGGTTTTGAATATGGCTACTGTACCGACAAGCATCTTCCGTAAGTATGATATTCGTGGCCTTGCCACTGGCGACAACATCCAGTTAAGCCCTGCCGTTGCGGAATTGGTCGGCAAGGCGCTCGGCACGTATTTGCCACAACAATTTGGCACTGAGCATGTGTTTGTGGGCAGCGATAACCGCCTCACGTCCCCTGCGCTCAAGGCCGCCATGATTCGTGGGCTTGCCAGCACCGGGATCAACGTCACCGACATTGGCGAAGTCTTGACCCCGACCACCTACTACGCCGCCGCCAGCTATAGCGGTGTCGGCGCGGGCGTCATGATTACCGGTAGCCACCTCACCACAGAATATAACGGCATCAAGATGGCCTATGGCCGCCTTGCGCTGGCGGGCGACCAGATTCTTGATCTGCTCAAGATCATTGAAACCGACGCATTTGCTACAGGCAACGGCACCATCACCGAAGACATGCAGATGATCTACCGCCACATGGACACGCTTGCAGCAAAGATCGGCAAACTCGCCCGCCCGATGAAGGTTGTGTTAGACGCGGGCAACGGTTTGAGTGGGAGTTATGTGCCTGCGGTGCTGGAAAAGATCGGCGCAGAGGTCGTATGCCTGTATTGCGAGCCAGACGGCACCTACCCCAACCACTTGCCCAACCCTGAAGACCCCGAAATGACTGTAGACCTTGAGCGCAAGGTGATCGAAGTCGGGGCAGATTTAGGCTTGGCCTTTGACGGCGACAGCGACCGCTGCGGCTTCATTGACAATCATGGGCATCACATTGCCGCTGACCGCCTGTTGGCCTTGCTCTCAAGGGATTTGCTCTCGCGGCATCCCGGCGCTTCGATTGTGTTTGATGTCAAGGCATCGTTGGCGCTGGCCGACGAAATCAAGAAGTACGGCGGCGTGCCTGTGATGTGGAAGTCTGGTCACAGCTTGATGAAGCAAAAGATGCACGAAATTGGCTCGTTGCTCGGCGGGGAAGTCAGCGGGCATCTGTTCATGGGCGAAGACTACTACGGCTTTGACGATGCGCCGCTGGTTGCCTTGCGCTCTATGGCGATTTTTGCCAAGTCTGACCAGACCGTTGCTGAAATCTTTGAGGCCATCCCCACGCTGGTCGCCACACCAGAGATCATCCTTGCTACGCCAGACAACATCAAGTTCAGCATCATTGATGAAATTGGCGCAACGTTGGCCGCCAGCTATGAAGTCATCACCGTAGACGGCGCACGGGCGGTCTTCCCGAACGGATGGGGGTTAGTACGTGCCAGCAATACGCAACCGGCCATCACCTTGCGCTTTGAAGCCTACACGCGCCCACAGATTGTGGAGTACATGGCGCACTTCCGTGTATTGTTAGCCTCACACCCCGAAATTGACCTGACCAAGTTCGATCAACAGGTTGAAGCGTTTAGTCACTAAGGCACGCAACAGCGCATTTCGTAGATTTCTGTTGAAAATCGCCTCACGGACGAGGCCATAGATGGTGGGGGCATGGTGCGCCATGCCCCCACCAGTCCTGATCCATACCATCCCCCATTATCAACCCCGTGTTTGATGCAATTGCCGTGTAACTCTAAGAGATAGAGGGGCGACCTAGCACCAGAAACGCGCTATAATGATCTGTCTGTATTGATCTGCCCCCCTTCAAGGACGGACAAACCCCTGATGACCGTTACGTTTGACCATCACACCTACCTTAGCCCCTATACATGGCGCTACGGCACAGAAGCCATGCGGCGCGTATGGTCAACGGCCTATCAACGGCAACTGTGGCGGCAGATTTGGGTTGCGCTGGCCGAAGCGCAACAGGCAGCTGGGCTGACCAGCGCCGAACAAGTGGCCGACCTGCGCGCCCATCAAGACGAGATCAACCTAGAGCGCGCCCACGCGCTAGAGGCTGAACTTCAGCATGACTTGATGGCCGAAGTGCATACCTACGCCGAACAGTGCGCCGTCGGCGGCGGGATCATCCACCTTGGGGCAACCAGCATGGACATTGAAGATAACGCCGATGCCTTGCGCCTGAATGCCGCGCTGGATTTGATCTTGGCACAATTGGCGCGCCTGCTAACGGCAATTGCCGACAAAATCGAACAGACTGCCGACATCCCGACGATGGCTTTTACTCACCTACAACCTGCCGAACCGACGACCATTGGCTATCGCTTGGCCTTTTACGCCCAAGATTGGCTGGCAGATTATACCGACCTGCGCCGCATCCGTGCGGGCATTCGCGGCAAGGGGTTTAAGGGCGCAGTGGGGACTATGGCCTCTTACGGTCAGTTGTTAGAAGGCACAGGGGTCACAGCCAGCGCGCTGGAACAGACGATTATGGACAAACTTGGCCTGCAAGCCTTTGCGGTGACACACCAAACCTACCCGCGCCGCCAAGATTGGGAAGTCGTCAACGGCTTGGCAAGCGTGGGGATGGCCGCGCACAAGTTCGCCTTTGACCTGCGCCTGTTGCAGTCCCCGCCGATTGGCGAATGGGCAGAGCCGTTCGGCAGCCGTCAAATTGGCTCGTCGGCCATGCCGTTTAAGCGCAACCCCATCCATTCAGAGAATATAGATAGCCTTGCGCGCTTGTTGGCGACAATGCCGCGTGTGATGTGGGACAACGCCGCCAACCACCTGTTAGAGCGCACGCTAGATGATTCTGGCAACCGCCGCAGCGTGCTACCCGAAGCGTTCCTCATCACTGACGAGATTTTGCGCCGCGTGGTGCGCCTGCTAGATGGGCTGCAAATCCATACGGAAACCGTTGCCCGCAACTTTGCCCAATACGGCATCTTTGCCGCCAGCGAACGGCTCTTGATGGCCGCTGTTCGGGCAGGTGGCAACCGCCAAACGCTGCATGAGGTGATCCGCCAGCACAGCATGACGGCGTGGGCATCCGTCCGTGCGGGCGCGCCCAACCCGTTGCGCGAACTACTCTTGGCTGAACCCCAATTGACCGAGCATCTGGGTCAAAGTGCCGCCGCCGAACTGTTAGACGCCAGCCAATATATTGGGGAAGCCCCCACCCGTGCGCGGGCATTGGCGGCCTCTATTCGGGAAACCCTTCGTTAACCCTCACTCGCTAGAAGAATCAATGACCGATCCGCGATATGACCGCCCAGCCCTACCCCAAACCGACCCGACGCTTGCCAACGGCAAGCACGACGGCACGCTTTTGCCTGCGCTACCCAACGTGCAGGTCTTGAACCTCCCTGTGTTGCCCATCAACACAGTGATTGTCTATCCAGAGACGGTCAAGCCGTTGAATATCAGCGACCCCACGCTCCAACAGTCCGCCGACTATGCGTTCAATCACCAGCAAGAAGCGGTGTTGTTTGGCGTGCGCGACCTTGATCTGCCGTTTCACGCAGGCAACTTCCAGCAAATTGGGACGCTGGTCACGCTCCGCAGAATTAGCGATGATGCCCATCATGTTCTAGCGCAAGGGCGCGCACGGGTGGAGTTCATCGAGTTGACGCAAACCGAGCCTTGCCTGATGGCGCGTGTGCAGCTATTGCCAGAAAGCTACGACCCTAGCGCGGCGGTCAAGGCCGCCATGCGTGCGGCGTTGATCGTCTTTCGGCGGTTGATGGGCTTTCATCCCGAAGTGCCGACTGAACTGTTTGCCCACATGCGCGAAACCGAACACCCCGGCCATCTGGCAGACTTGATCGGCTCTAGTGCAGTCTTTGAGTTGCACGAGCGCCAAACCTTGCTAGAGATGCTCGACCCCATTGAAAGGCTGCATTGGGTGAATGGGTTGTTGGGCAAAGCGGTTGCCATGCACGACCTTGAGGCAGAAATTGAGGCGCGGGTAGATCAACAACTGGAACAAGACCAACGGCAAAGTTACCTGCGCGAGCAAATGCGCGTGATCCAAGCGGAACTTGGTGAGGCCGACGTACACCAGCGCGAAATCGAAGAACAGCGTCAGCGCGTGGCACAGGCACAGTTGCCGCCCGAAGCCCATACCCGCGTGCTGAAAGAGATCAGCCGTTTGGCGTTGGTGTCGCCAATGGCGCCAGAAATCGGCTTGATCCACACGTACATTGACTGGATCGTTAGCCTGCCGTGGAGCAAAAGCAGCACCGACAACCTTGATATTGCCCACGCCAAGCGCGTGCTGGACGAAAATCACTACGGCCTAGAGCGCATCAAAGACCGCGTGTTAGAGCATATCGCCGTGCGGAAGTTGGCCGCAGAACAGATGAAAACGCCCATTCTGTGCTTTTTGGGGCCGCCGGGCGTCGGCAAAACGTCACTGGGCAAGAGCATTGCTCAAGCGCTTGGGCGCGAGTTCGTCCGTGTCAGTTTGGGCGGTGTGCGCGATGAAGCAGAAATTCGCGGGCATCGGCGCACCTATGTCGGTTCCATGCCGGGACGGATTTTGCAAACGCTACGCCGTGCTGGAACGCGCAACCCCGTGATGATGCTGGACGAGATAGACAAACTCAGCAGCGACCTGCACGGCGACCCCGCCGCCGCGCTGTTAGAGGTGTTAGACCCAGAGCAAAACCAAGAGTTCTTTGACCACTACCTTGATTTGCCGTTTGACCTGTCTCAGGTGATGTTTATCACCACCGCCAACGACCTGTATCCGTTGCCGCCTGCGCTGGAAGACCGCCTAGAAATCATTGAGTTCCCTAGCTACATCGAAGAAGAAAAGCGCATGATTGCCCGCCGCTTTTTGATCCCGCGCCAACTGGAAGCGCACGGCCTCCCCGCCAACAGCGTCGAGTTTGAAAATGCCACGCTCACGCGCATGATCCGTGAATATACCTATGAGGCGGGCGTCCGCAGCTTAGATCGGCGGATTGCCGAAGTGCTACGCAAGTATGCGCGCCTCTTGGCCGAATCGAAGCCATACCCGCCGCGTGTCAAGCCTAAAACACTGGACAAGCTCTTGGGTGTGCCAGATTACATCCCGCCGCGCCCCAACAACGAAGATCAAATTGGCGTGATTACTGGCCTAGCGTGGACGAGCGTGGGCGGCGACGTGATGACGATTGAAGCCGCTTTGCTCCCCGGCAAAGGCAACCTGACCCTAACCGGGCAATTGGGCGATGTGATGCAAGAGAGCGCCCAAACTGCCTATAGCTACATGCGCTCTCAGGCTGAACGCTTTGACGTAGACGATGATGACTTTGAAGACTACGACCTTCACATCCACTTGCCCGAAGGCGGAATCCCCAAAGAAGGCCCTTCGGCGGGGGTGACGTTAGCCATTGCGATGATTTCGGTCTACACCGAGCGCGTCATCCGCAGCGATTATGCGCTCACGGGGGAAATCACCCTGCGCGGGCGGATTTTGCCTGTGGGTGGCGTGCGCGAAAAGCTCATGGCCGCCCACCGTGCGGGCATCTCGCGCTTGATCTTGCCCGAAACCAACCGCCGCGACCTCAGCGAAGTGCCGCAGTCCGTGATGAAAAACCTTGACATCACCTTTGTGAGCGACATCCAACAGGTGATTGACTTGATTTTGCTCCCCGCGCCTGAAGAACGGGTGCGCGACCAACGGGCGCTTGAAGATGCCGAGTCTGAAGCCGACAACGAAAGATAAACCATCATCTTATGCGACCGCCCTTGACCACCGACGAAATCAACGCGCTGATCTTACAGGGGCGGTCGCTTATGTTGGATTGGTTGCCAGACAACGCGCTGTTGGATGACATGGCGCTGCTGTTGGCTTCGCTTGCCAACACGCACGGCGGGATGCTGTTGATTGGGCTAGAGTCTGATGAGGCCATACGTGGGGTGCGCTCTGCCCCTAGCACGATAGACAACGTGCTAGAGGCGGCCTTGATGCTCGACCCACCGTTGATGATCCCCATGCCGCAGCCGCTAGAGCTAGGCCGCCGCCAAATCGTGATCGTCCATGTGCCTGCGGGGATGCCCAACGTCTATGGGTTGCGTGGGCTATACCTGCGGCGCGAAGGCATCACCACACTAGGGTTAACCCCCCAAGAGCTACGGCGGCTGATGATTGAGCGCGGCATCACCAGCTTTGAGGCAGAAGTCGCCCCGAACGCCGACCAAAGCGACATGGACTGGGAAAAAGCCCGCGCCTACACGCGCCTACTGAACATTCGTGACCGTGACGTGCATAAAACCCTAGAGCGGCGCGGCTGTTTGGTGCGCTTTCATGACGAGCTACGCCCAACCAACGCCGGAATTTTGTTGTTTGGCAAAGACCCGCAGCGCCACCTACGCGGCGCAGAGATCACCGCCGCACGCTTTGCCGGGCAAACCCTGAGCGACACCTTCAGCCGTGAGGACATCACTGGCACGCTGCCAGATCAAATCCGTAGGGCAGAAACGTTTCTGGCTGACCACTTACGCAAGGGGGTGCGCTTGGGCAAAACGATGGAGCGTGACGAGCAGCCCGAATACCCGATGGAAGCCGCCCGCGAATTGGTTGTAAACGCCGTCGCTCACCGTGATTACAGCATTACCGGAGACACCATCCGCCTGTTTATCTTCCAGAACCAACTGGAAGTCACCAGTCCGGGGCGCTTGCCCGGCCCAGTGACGATTGACAATATCAAGGACGAGCGCTTTTCGCGCAACCCGATCATCGTGCAAGTGCTGGCAGATATGGGCTTCATCGAGCGTTTAGGCTACGGCGTTGACCGCGTGATTGACCTCATGCGCGCCCAAAACCTGCGTGCGCCAGAGTTCAACGAAACGGCGGGCGGCTTTCGGGTAACGTTGTTCAATACGCCGCTCGTTGCGGTCAGCCGCCGCCAAGCCGCGCCAGAAAAGGATGATGGGCTAACGCTCAATCCGCGCCAAGAGATTGCGCTAGGGTATTTACACAACCCAGACAACACACGGATCACCAACAGCGACCTGCAAAACCTCTGCCCAGAAGTCCACCCAGAAACCATCCGCCGCGATCTAGCCGACTTGGTAGCACGCAACATCTTGGTCAAGCGCGGCAAAAAGCGCGGCTCTTACTATATGTTGCCCGATGCTAACGGATTAGAGCCAAACGACCCGAGCGAATAGCGTGTGCAAGCCGTAGTGGAAGCATCGGCGTTGGCGTGGTACCCTGATAACTTCACACCATCAAACAGTTACCCAACAGGCGTTATGACGAAAACAATCCCATGGAAACTTGGGCTTCTTGCCCTAATCGTGATGGTCAGCAGCGGGTGCAACGTAATCGTCTCATTGCCCACTGAAACGGCCACGCCGACGCCCTCCGCCACTGCGACAGTTGCCGCAACCAGTACCGCAACCCTGCCGCCCAGCGCGACCGCATCGCCATTGCCCAGTGCCACCGCAACCTTGACCCTTACGCCGAGCGTGACACCGATCCCGTCGAATACGCCGCCGCCGTCCTCCACCCCGTACCCAGAACTTTCTGCCTTTCGGCTAGATAACTGGGAACTGCTCGATCCGTTAGGCTTGGCGGTCAACGGCTATCCCGAACAGTATGTGGCCTTCACCAACTCCAATAACCGTGATGACGCGGGGTTGCTGTCGGCGCGCACACCGCAGCCGGGGACGCAAGTCCAACGGCTGTATTTTTCGCCGTCGCGCAACCCTGCCGGGCGCGTGTTGATCCTTGAAATGCCAGAATCCACCCGCAACCGCGTTTTTCTATCGCCAGCGGGCAATGGGGTGGCCTACTTCATTGATTCTGGCGAAGCACTGCCCGCGGGGTTGTACCTGCTTGACCTTGAAACGGGCGTCAAGGCGCGCATTTTGGCGGTGAACTCGCTGGTACAACGCGGCTTCTTGGCCGACCCCATCTGGTCAGCTGACGGCGCACAGATCGCCATTGTGTTAGCCACCGAGTACGCCACCGACATTTTCATCTTCCCGCGCAACGGCTCCACGCCCTACAACCTCACCCAGAGCGGCGCGTATGACTTCTTCCCCGCCTTTTCACCGGATGGGCGTTACTTGGCCTTTGCCTCTGACCGTGCCGACTGCCCTACATGGAACCCCAACACGCCCAACACCTGCGACGGAACCGATCAGTTGCCGCCAGAAAGCGGGCATCTGTACGTGGTGGAGTTGGCAACGGGCGTCGTCACCCGCCTGTCTGAGACAAAATTGACCGAACCGCCGCGCTGGATCAACAACCGCCTGATTGCTTATGGCGAAGGTCAACCGCTGTTTGGCGACCCTAGCCGCGTGTTGTGGGTAGCGGATGTCGTCACTGGGCAAGCGCGTGAGGTGCGCCGAGCAACCGATGCAAACCCGTTGATGTTGGCAGAATCTTGGTCGCCGGACGGCTCACAGGTGATCTATCAAGACGGCAACACCAACGCGCTGGTGATTGCCAGTGCCAGCGGGCAAATCATCGCCCAAAATACAGAGTTGGCTTACCCGCGTTACGGGCTGGCGGCGGGCTGGTCGCCCGATGGCACGTTGATCGCCATTGGCGGGATCAATGAACAATGTCCGTATGGGGCAACGGTACTCAACCCGTTGTTAGAGTTCTTGGCACGCGGCAACACCCCGCCGAGCATGTGCGCCCCGCGCTATTCATCGGATGGCGTCTGGCTGGCCTTCCGTGGGGTGAGCCTGAACAACTTTGATGGTCGCTCTGATGTGTATGTGGCGAATAACAACGGGTTTGGGGCGCTCAACCTCACCGGTGATCTACGCGGCACGATGAATTTTCTGGGTTGGGTAGGGGAATAAACCAATGGGGTTAATTTACGAAGTCTCGAAGGTTGGCGAATCGCATCAAGCGCAGCCACCCGCTGCACCACAGCCAATACCTATCGCGTCGGCGCCCGCTGCGCCGCTTAGCGCAACGGCGGCTTGGCAACCGCGCACGGACTGGGGCGGCGGCGATATGTTCGTCATGGGATGTTTGGGGTTGGTGGTTGGCACGGTGGCCTTCGTCATCTTGACCAGCGTCCTAGCGTTAATCAGCTTACTTAGTGCGCCAGAATGGTACTTCACGCTTTCGCCCGCAGAGGCACAAGTTTACCAGTACGACCTTTTGCTGAATCATATTCCGTCCCCCTATACGTACCTGTTCGTCCAGCTAAATTTAGGGCTGGTGTATATCGTCGCGGCGCTTTACCTGTTCGTGCGGATGCGCGGCAACCGTGCGACGATGGGCTTTGCCCGCGTCAACACCACGATGCTGCAATATGCGCTCTTGACTGGGGCGTTAAGCGGCTTGGGGATTGTCGGCGGGACGGTGTTGGGGTATCAAGTATCAGAGGGGCTGGCAAGCCTCACCACAGAAGTGCAACGGCTGTTGACGATCATCCCGCCGCCGTTGACGCTGGTCATCTTGTTGATGGGCGTGGTCATCTTCCCGTTGCTGGAAGAAATTGTCTTTCGGGGCATCTTGTATAGTTGGTTGCGCCGCCGATTGGGGCTATTTTGGTCAATCGGGATTAGCGCGTTAGTCTTTAGCCTTGTTCCAGTGATCGGGTTAGTGGGGCTGTGGCGAACGTTGTTAGGGGTGATGCTGGCAATTGTCTATGAACGCTCACAATCCGTGTGGGGGAGCTACGCCGCCCATGTGACGTTTAACTTCGTGGCAGTGGTTATCTTCTTGGCGCTAACGATGGTCGCCTGAATGCGCGTTTGGAAACTGACCGCATTCGGCGCTATACTGTGAGCATCGTCATTTGATGTTCACAGGAGCGCCGCCAATGATTCGCCGTGTCGTGATGTTCAAATTCCATGAATCCACTATTGCCGCAGACCGCCAACAACTGGTAGATATGCTCCATCGGCTGTCTGAAATTGACGTGGTGCGCCACATCGAAGTCGGCAAGAACTTTACTGAATCCCCCATGAGCTATGATTTAGTCTTTATGGTAGACCTTGACAACGAAATTGCGCTTAAGCACTACCACGAACACCCTACTCACATGCCCGTTTTAGGCCGTGCCGCAGAATTGTGTAGCGCCGCCCATGTGGTAGACTATCTCGTTGCAATAAAATAGCGCCCAACCTATAGGGAATGTGATGATGCTGAATTCACGACTTTTGATGCGGATGCTCTTGGTTATGCTGTGCGCGGTAGCGTTGGCCGCCTGTGGTGGGCAACCCACTGAGGTTGTGGTGATCCCCACCTTAGCGGGGCTACCAACAGACGCCCCTACTGAAACGCCTACCGTTACCGTCCCCCCCACCGAAACACCCCTGCCCACCGAAACGCCCATCCCATTGCCGAGCGCAACCCCTAGCGCAACGGCCAGCCCACTCCCCAGCAGCACCTTTACCCCGACGGTAGATGCCTTCGCCACCGAGTATAACGCCACGCAAAACGCGCTGATTCAGCAGGCCACAACCAACGCGCAATTGGTCGCGTTGGCCGGGACGTTTATCCCGACCCAAACGCCTACCAACACACCCGCCCCGACCGCTGCGGGCGTGGTTGACCTCAATCCGCCACGCTTTTACTACGCCATAGACCCGGCACGCATCCGCAACTGCGCCATCTCTGACAATGAACTTTGCCCAACGCTTGGCGAAATTCCAGAAAGCGAAGCGATCTTGGTCACAGGCACGACAACCGGTTCAATCTTCCGCGAATCGCCAAACTGGTATCGCGTGAGCTACAACAACCGTCCGGGCTATATCCACGCCTCATTGTTGAGCGACCAGCCCCCAGTCGGCACCGTTCAACCCGCCGACCTCACCCTTACCGCCCAGTCCATTCAGCCGTTGACCACAGCACAGGCCAGCGCCACACCGAGTTCGTAGGGATGGGGTTATTGCTTTAGCATTCGTCGTCGGGGCATCTTAAGTCACATGCCCCGCTCACCTTATGGATTAAAGGGAAACCGCATGACTACATTCACAGACCGTATTGCGATTGTCACTGGCGGCAGCCGAGGCATAGGCCGCGCCATTGCCCTTGAACTGGGCAAGGGTGGGGCAACCGTACTGGTCAACTATAACAGCAGCGCCGCCGCCGCCGAAGAAGTCGCCGCTGCCATCACTGCCGCAGGCGGGCGCGGCGAAGCCATCCAAGCCGATGTCGCAGACCCTGCACAGGCAGAAAAACTAATTGACTACGCCAAGACGACTTACGGCAAACTGGATGTTTTGGTCAACAACGCCGGAACCACCCGTGACAACCTCATCGCCCGCATGAAGCTAGACGACTTTGACGCGGTGCTGAACACCAACCTGCGTAGCGCGTGGGTGATGTGCAAGGCCGCCAGCCGTGTGATGATGCGCGCACGCTATGGCCGCATTATCAACATCACCAGCGTGAGCGGGATTAGCGGCCAAGCCGGACAGACCAACTATTCCGCCAGCAAAGCCGGCTTGATCGGCCTCACCAAATCCCTAGCGCGGGAAGTCGCTTCGCGCAATGTAACAGTGAACGCCGTTGCGCCGGGCTTCATCGAAACCGACATGACCAAAGACCTGCCGGAAGAAATCGTCAAAAACCTGAACAGCACGATTCCAATGGAACGGTGGGGTAAGGCGGAAGAAATCGCCTATGCCGTCGCCTTCCTTGCCGGGGAACAGGCCAGCTACATCACAGGCGCGGTATTGTCTGTGGACGGCGGCTTGGTGATGGGCTAACCTGTGATGCCATCTGAACCGCCACGTTTGACCGTTGCACAGGCACTTGTGATTTTGGTGTTATTGCTGGTCGGGATGTTTTGGCTGCGTGGCGGGTTGCAATTGTTGTTGTTGGTGGCGGTGATGGGTGTTGCCGCTGCCCTGCTCAATACGCTATTGCACTGGATTTTGCGGGTGACTGCGCCGAAGCCCGCCCCGACTGAAAATGAGGATGTTCCCCATGAGTGAAACGGTACGCTACAGCGTCGCGGCAGGGGTTGCGACGATTACACTCAACCGCCCAGACAAATACAACGCGCTTAACAGCGAGCTAACCGCCGCGCTGCAAAAAGCCTTCCGTAACGCCGCCAAAGATGCCAACGTGCGGGCGGTGATCCTCACCGGTAGCGGCAAAGGATTTTGTTCCGGCCAAGACCTGACCGAGTTTGAGCGTATTCGTTCGGGCGAAATCAGCATCGGCGACCACTTGCGGAACGGCTACAACGCGCTATTGCTGCAAATGCTCGACCTGCCCAAGCCAATACTGGGCGCGATCAACGGGGTGGCGGCGGGCGCAGGCGCCAGTTTGACGCTCGGCTGCGACTTTCGGCTGGCGTCTGAAGATGCCAGCTTTGTGTTTGGCGCGTTCGTCAGCATTGGGCTAGTCCCCGATACAGGCGCGACGGCCTTATTGCCGCAGATTGTGGGGGCAACCCGCGCCTTTGAGCTATTGACGCTCAACAACAATAGCCGCCGCCTAAGCGCGGAGGTGGCGCATTCGTGGGGGCTGGTCAACCGCGTGACCGCGCCCGATCAACTGATGGGGAAGGCGCAAAATATCGCGGAAGAACTGGCGGCACTCCCCACGCGGGCGATTGGCCTCACCAAGCGCGCGCTGTACGGCAACCTGTCGCGCGCCATTGCTGAATCGCTGGAATATGAGGCGCAACTGCAAGAGATTGCCGCGCGCACTGCCGATCATCACGAGGGCGTGCAGGCGTTCTTAGAGAAGCGTCCGCCTGTGTTTCGGGGGGAGTAAAATCAAGTTGTGAAGGCTAGGAGGGTAGAGCATTATGCACATCCAAAGCGCAAAAATTGAGAATATCCGCAATATTGAATCCTTCGAGATGACCTTCAGTGAAGGGGAAGCCCTTGCTGGCTGGCATGTGCTGATCGGGGATAATGGGTCAGGCAAGTCAACTGTACTTAAGGCTTTGGCGTTGGGCCTTATGGATATTGGGAATCTAGGGGCATTACGTCAGGATTGGAACACATGGATAAGAGATGGGCAGGATAGTTCTAAAATAGAGCTTGTACTTGACCGTGATTCATATCGTGGACAGGCAACTTTATTTTATTCACCTACTCTAAGTGTTAAAATAACTCGATTCGACGGTATCGCCAAGGTTGAAGGCGGTAACTACGAGTTTCTAGGAAATGGTTCTGGAAGATTTTCTGCTGCATTCGGGCCATTCCGACGGTTGAGCGGGGGAAGTACAGAGTACGAAAAACTTATTCGCTCAAACCCACGTTTATCTGCACACCTATCAATCTTCGGTGAGGACATTGCTTTAACTGAGGCAATATCTTGGCTTGTTAACCTTAACTATCGCCGATTAGAAGGCCATCCCGCAGGTGAATTGCTAGTACCGCTCCAAAACTTCATCAATCAGTCTGGATTCCTGCCCAATGACGTTAAACTATCTAAAATTTCATCAGATGGGGTTACGTTCACTGATTCAGAGGGCATAACGGTTTCTGTCGAATCGCTCAGTGATGGGTATCGGTCTATTTTGAGCATGACCTTTGAAATTATCCGTCAAATGACGCTGGCTTACTCACTGGATGCAATCTTCCCCACTGACGACCATACTGTAATCGAGCTTCCCGGCGTCGTCTTGATAGATGAGGTAGACGCCCACCTACACCCTGAATGGCAGCGGCGCATCGGCACATGGTTTACCGAACACTTCCCGAATGTGCAATTTATCGTCACCACCCATAGCCCGCTGGTGTGTCAAGCGGCGGTCAAAGGCTCCATTTGGCGCTTGCCCGCGCCCGGCAGCGGAAAAGTGGGCTATCGCGTGGACAAAGACAATCCCGAAACTGCGGAGGAATGGAAGCGCTTGGTCTACGGCAATATCCTAGAGGCTTACAGTACCGATTTGTTCGGTGAACATATTGACCGTTCAGAGGTTGCTCAAGCCAAATATCAAGCATTGGCAAGGCTTTCTCGCATTGAGCTTAAACGCCCACTGACTGAGAACGAACGCCAGCAACTCCAGTCATTGCTTGACGAGTTACCCAATACACCCGATAAACACCTTGCCACCGAACCATGATTCAACTGACTGATCGCGCTTTATCGCCACAGGCGCTGGCGCAACTCCAGAAACATCAGGCACAGGTAGACGCTAAACCGACATGGGCAGAAAAGGTGGCGGAAGCCGCCCGCATGTGGAAGCCACAAAACAGGGCGTTTGATGAAATCACCGAACAACTAATTGCCATGTGTCCCGGCACGCGGCGCTGTTGCTACTGTGAGGACGCCCGCGCTGAGGATGTAGAACACTATCGCCCGAAAAGCCGCTACCCTGAAGATGCGTATGTGTGGGAAAACTACCTGTATGCGTGTTCGGCCTGTAACAGCAACGCCAAACGAGATCAATTTGCAGTCATTGTGGATGGCAAACGACAAGCGTTGCCTGCTGGCGTGGAGCCAATCAACGGTCAACCTGCCCTTATCAACCCACGCTATGAAAATCCGCTTGATTTCTTAGAACTTGATTTACTGCGAACCTTCGAGTTTGGGGTGCGCGAGGGACTTTCAGAATTAGACCAACAGCGGGCGGATTACACCATTGAGGTTTTACAACTCAACAAACGTGTGGAGTTGGTGGACTGGCGGCAGAAATCCTATCGGGTGTTTGTGGGTTGGGTAGATACGTATGCCCGTTATGAACGCGCACAAGACCTTAACGCACTCCAAGCGCATTACAACGATCTCAAGAGCTATACCCATTTGGCAGTTTGGGAAGAAATGAAGCGTACCTACTCGACCAAAGACCCAGATTATTGGGAAAACACGCTTAAACCGACCTATGCGCGCATCCGTGAGATAGATGCCTTGTTTAGAGACAATGACGAACTGTTGACCCTACAACTTCCCTAAGTTGTCCCAACCCCTAGCTTTTGCAGCGCGTCGCGGGCGGCAGATTGTGCAGCGGCGCGCTTGCTCACACCACGCCCACGCCCAACGGATTCTTCCCCAATGAAGGCTTCGGTTTCCCACTCTTTGGCGTGTT
>JBMOFU010000017.1:0-25915 GCA_049318725.1 Phototrophicaceae bacterium
CCACCGTGACGCTGCTCGGCGTGATAGAAAGGCCATGCTCGACAATCCCCACGCCTGCCGTGTTGATATACAGGCCGTCACCCTTGCCTTTGTCTACGACTTTGGTGTCGCCAGTGACGATTTGCACGCCCGCAACGGCGGCGGCAGCCTGCATCGAATCTACCACGCGCTGGAGCGTTTCGAGCGGCAAGCCTTCTTCTAGAATGAAGGCGGCGCTCAAGTACAGCGGGCGCGCCCCGCTCATGGCGAGGTCGTTCACTGTGCCGTTGATGGCTAATGTGCCAATATCGCCGCCGGGAAAGAACAACGGGCGCACCACGAACGAGTCGGTTGTGAAGGCGATCTTCGCCCCGCCAATAGCTAAGACGCTGCTGTCATGTTGCGCGGCCAGCGTGGGATTATTGAACGCGGGCATAAAGATTTTATCCAGCAGTTTGTGCATCATCGTGCCGCCGCTGCCATGCCCCATCTGGACGGTGTGGGCGGGCAATGGCGGTGGGCATACTAGGGTGAACTCTTGGTCAGTCATTGATCGCTACTTCCTGACGGCGGTAGCGGTAGTAGGCCGCGCACGCCCCTTCATTCGATACCATCGTCGCACCAATCGGCGTTTCGGGCGTGCAGCGTGTGCCAAAGGCAGGGCAGTCAAACGGCTTGCGCCTGCCCTGCAAAATCTCGCCGCTGATGCACTCTGTACTTTCTTCGGCAGTGTATGCCGTGAGGTGAAAGCGCTTGTCGGCGTCCAGTGCAGCGTAGGGCGCACGTAAGGCCAGCCCACTGCGGGGGATTTCCCCAATGCCGCGCCACTTGCGCGGGACGACCTCAAAGATTTCTTTGACCAGCGCCTGCGCCGGAATATTGCCTGCCCGCTGGACTGCCCGCGCATACTGATTTTCGACTTCGGCGCGGCCTTCTTCTAGCTGCTTGACCGTCATATAAATGCCTTGCATGATGTCTAGCGGTTCAAAGCCGGTCACGACAAACGGCACGCGGTATTTTTCTGCCAGCGGGTAGTATTCCTCATAGCCGACGACGGCGCACACATGCCCCGCCGCCAAAAACGCCTGTACGCGGTTGCCCTGCGAACTCAAGATGGCTTCAATGGCAGGCGGAACCAACACATGAGAAATCACCATGCTAAAGTTGGTGATCCCCTGCTTGGCCGCTTGATAGACGGCCATCGCGTTAGCAGGGGCGGTCGTCTCAAAGCCGACGGCGAAGAACACCACTTCTTTGTCGGGGTTGGCCTGTGCCAGCTTGACGGCATCCAGCGGCGAATAGACCATTCGCACATCGCCGCCGCGAGATTTAGCCTCTAGCAGGCTGCTGCGCGTGCCGGGAACGCGCAGCATATCGCCAAACGACGTAAAGATCACATTCGGCAGGGCGGCAATCTCGACGGCTTTATCAATCAGTTCAACGGGGGTGACGCACACCGGGCAACCCGGCCCGTGCAACAGCGTGATCTGCGGCGGCAAAAGCTCGTCCACGCCAAACTTGACGATGGCGTGGGTTTGGCCGCCGCAGACTTCCATCAGCACCCATTCGCGGGTAGTGATGCGCGCAATCGCTTTAGTGAACTGCTCGACAGCAGCGGCGTCGCGGTACTCGTCTATGTACTTCACGGCAAGATTTCCCCCGCGTAGCTGTTCAACGCCTGCATGTACTGGGCGCGCTCAAAGGCCGCCGGATTTTCACTGTGGATTTGGCTCAACGCCCCGCGCATTTGCCCCACCGATTCGTACTCGTGTTGTTCCATGACGGTAATCAGTTCAGCCTCTATCGTGCGGAGGTAGTGAATGCCGTGCCTGAGCAGTGCCGACGCCAGCATGGTGACGTTTGCCCCGGCCAAGATCAACTTCATTACGTCTGCGCCAGTATGCACGCCGCTGGTGGCGGCAAAATCTAGCTGCACGCGCCCATACAGGATGGCAATCCAGCGCAACGGCAAACGCACTTCTGCCGAACTGCTCAAGAGCAAGTTGGTTTTCACCGTCAGGTCATCAAGGTCAATGTCGGGCTGATAGAAGCGGTTGAACAGCACCACGCCTTGCGCGCCGACGCTGGCAAAGCGCTTAATCATGTGTGCCGGACTGCTGAAGAACGGACTCATTTTGACGGCAACAGGGATTTTCACCGCCCGACAGACGGTATCCACAATGGCGATGTCGTTGGATTCGATCTCATGCCCCGCGACCTCTATGTTGGCGGGGATTTGATACAGGTTCAGTTCTAGCGCGTCTGCGCCCGCTTCAGCGATCCATTCGGCAAAGCGCCCCCATCTGCCGGGCAATGTTCCGTTGAGGCTGGCAATGATCGGGATGCCAACGGCTTCCTTCGCCTTACGGATGAGGTCTAGGTAGCCTTCAGCGTTGGTGTGGAACTGGGGCGGCTCTGGGAAGTAACTTAAGGCTTCGGCGTAGCTTTCTGCCCCACGATTGAGGTGATAGAACAGCGCCATTTGCTCTTGGCGCAATTGTTCCTCAAAGAGCGAATAGAGTACCACTGCACCCGCGCCGGCGTCCTCTAGGCGCTTGATGTTGTCTAGGCTGTGAGACAGCGGCGACGCCGACGCCACCAACGGCGAACGCAGTTGCAATCCAAGATAGGTCGTGTTGAGGTTCATGAGCGTGTGCCTCCATAATCATCAGGGTGATCTGTTTGTCGAATGGTGGGGCATGGCGCGCCATGCCCTTACGCGATAACCGTTGTCGGTGGTAGGGGCGCAATGTATTGCGCCCCTACAATCCATGCCTGTAGGGATGAGGCTTGCCTCGTCCGACGGGGTGTTTTTATCCCTTTGCCGTCATCGGTTGGTTGGCAAGGTATTCGTACATGGCGTAGCGCAACTTGACATTCTCTTGGGCTTGCGCGAACAAGTCGCGTGCGACCTCTGGGTTGCTCAGTTCTAGCATCCGGAAGCGGTTTTCCATGTGCAGGTACTCCGTTAACGGCAGCTTGGGCGCTTTAGAATCCAACATCAGCGGATTTTCGCCCTGTGCGGCGCGGTCGGGATGGTAGCGGTAAAGCAACCATTGACCGCTGTCTACTGCCGCCTTTTGATTCTTCATGGCGGTGGTCATATTGATGCCGTGCGCGATACAGTGCGAGTAAGCGATAATCAACGAAGGGCCATCATAGGCTTCGGCTTCGATGAACGCCCGCAGGGTTTGTTCGTCCTTTGCGCCCATCGCCACCCGCGCCACATAGACGGTGCCGTAGCTCATTGCCATCAAGCCCAAGTCTTTTTTAGGGGCGGCCTTCCCGCCCGCCGCGAACTTGGCAACCGCGCCCAACGGTGTGGACTTAGAGCTTTGCCCGCCCGTGTTGGAGTACACTTCGGTGTCTAGCACCAGCACATTCACGTTGCGGCCAGTGGATAACACATGGTCTAGCCCGCCGAAGCCGATGTCATATGCCCAACCATCGCCGCCGACGATCCACACATCATGTTTGACCAGCGCATCGGCCAGTTCTAACAGGTGACGCGCCTCTAGCGAGGTGTTCCCCTGCAAGCGCTGCTTGAGGATTGCCACCCGTTCGCGTTGCTCAAAGATGCCGGCTTCGTCGTGTTGGTCAGCTTCGAGCAAGTCCTTCGCCAGTTCCGCGCCGATGGCGTCATACAGTTTGACGACCAGTTCCGCCGCTTGGACGGCCTGCTTATCCATTGCCACGCGCATCCCTAGCCCAAACTCGGCGTTGTCTTCAAACAGCGAATTTGACCATGCAATGCCGCGACCTTCATCATTGGTCGTGTAGGGCGTGGTCGGCAGGTTGCCGCCATAGATCGAAGAACAGCCCGTCGCGTTGGCAATCACCGTGCGGTCGCCAAACAGTTGTGACACCAGCTTGATATAGGGCGTTTCACCGCAACCGGAACACGCGCCGCTGAACTCAAAGAGCGGTTGTTGCGCCTGTTGTTGGCGGATGCTGCTTTGTTTGATCTGGTCACGCGGCAGTTCTGGCAAGTTCAAGAAGAAATCCCAGTTGGCGCGTTCGGCTTCCAAGATCGGCGCGACGGGGCGCATGTTGATCGCCTTTTGGTTCAACGCTGATTTATTCTTGGCCGGGCAGATGTCCACGCAGATGCCGCAGCCAGTGCAGTCCTCTGGGGCAACCTGAATCGTGTATTCCAGATTTTTCCAGTCGGTATCTTTGCCGGGCGTGTGCTGGAACGTGGCAGGCGCGCCCACCAGCGCGGCGGGTTCATAGGCTTTGATGCGGATGACGGCATGTGGGCAGACCATCGCGCACTTGCCGCACTGAATACACACGTCGGTGTCCCATACCGGGATTTCTTCGGCAAGGTTGCGCTTTTCGTATTGGGTCGTCCCTAGCGGGAAGGTGCCGTCTACGGGGATGGCGCTTACAGGCAACAGGTCTCCCTGCCCGATAATCATCTTGCCTAACACGTTCCGCACGAAGTCCGGCGCGCTGGCAGGGACGGGGGCGAGCAATTCGCGCTCAGTAGACACTGCCGCTGGCACAAGAACCTCAAACAGGTTGGCAAGCGTGTTGTCTACCGCCGTGAGGTTCATCGTGACGACGGCTTCACCCTTGCGGGCATACGTCTTTTCAATTGAGTGTTTGATCGCGTCTATGGCCTCTGCCTGCGGCAACACCCCAGAGATGGCAAAGAAGCACACCTGCATCACCGTGTTGATTCTGCCGCGCATCCCGCTGTCTTTGGCGACGTTATCGGCGTCAATCACAAAAAAGCGCATATGCTTGGCAATGATCTGTTCCTGCGCCACACGCGGGAGCGTCTGCCACACTTGATCGGCGGGCGTGGTGCTGTTGAGCAGGAATACCGCGCCTTCTACCGCGTCTTTGAGCAAATCCAGACGGCTGAGGAATACCGTTTGATGGCAGGCGATGAAGTTGGCCTGCGTAATCAGGTACGCCGCACGGATCGGGTTAGGGCCAAAGCGCAAGTGGCTCACGGTGGTCGAGCCAGATTTCTTCGAGTCGTAGACGAAGTAACCCTGCGCGTAATTGGGCGTGTTTTCCCCAATAATCTTGATCGAGTTCTTGTTTGCGCCAACGGTGCCGTCTGCGCCCAAGCCGTAGAAGATCGCCCGTACCACGTCGGCTGGCTCGGTCGAAAATCCGGCGTCGTAGTCTAGGCTGGTGTGGCTCACATCGTCGTTGATGCCGATGGTGAAGTGATTCTTGGGGCGTGGCGCGGCCAAATTATCAAACACCGCCTTGACCATTGAGGGCGTGAACTCTTTGGAGGACAGGCCATAACGCCCACCGATCACACGCGGCGTGACTTCGCCTTGCCATTCTTCGTGCAGCGCAGCGATTACATCCAAGTAAAGCGGTTCGCCGCCGCTGCCCGGCTCTTTGGTGCGGTCTAATACGGCGATGTGCTTCACGCTCGGCGGGAGTGCGGCCACCAGTGCGCTGGCGACCAATGGCCGATACAGGCGCACCTTCAGCACGCCGACCTTTTCTCCGGCGGCGTTGAGCGCGTCTACCGTGTCGTGGATCGTCTCTGCGCCTGACCCCATCGCCACAATCACGCGCTCGGCGTCGGGCGCGCCTTCATATTGGTACAGTTGATATTGCCGCCCAGTCAGCGCGGCGAATTGGTTCATCGTCGCTTGGACGATAGATGGCAGTTCGGCATAGTACGGGTTGACCGACTCGCGTCCTTGAAAGTACACATCGGGGTTTTGCGCTGTGCCGCGAATCACCGGATGGTCAGGCGACAGCCCGCGCCGCCGATGGGCAAAGACCAGTTCGTCGTCAATCATGGCGCGCAAATCATCGTCGGTCAGCGTTTCGATCTTCGCCACTTCGTGCGATGTGCGGAAGCCATCAAAGAAGTGCAAGAACGGCACACGCGCCGCAAGGGTTGCCGCGTGTGCAACTAACGCCATGTCTTGCGCCTCTTGTACGGAGTTTGACGCCAACATTGCAAAGCCCGTTTGACGGACGGCCATCACATCGCTGTGGTCGCCAAAGATCGAAAGCCCCTGCGCCGCCAAGGAGCGCGCCGCCACATGGATCACTGACGGGGTGAGTTCCCCCGCGATTTTGTACATATTGGGGATCATCAAGAGCAGCCCTTGCGACGCGGTGAAGGTAGTAGTCAACGACCCAACCTGCAACGCCCCATGCAGCACGCCCGCCGCGCCGCCTTCGCTTTGCATCTCGATCACATGCGGCACACTGCCCCAAATGGTCGGTTTTTCGATGGCTGACCACTCATCTGACCATTCGGCCATCGGTGAGGACGGCGTAATCGGGTAGATGGCAATCACCTCGCTGACCTTATAGGCCACCCGCGCCACCGCCTCGTTGCCGTCTAACGTCATCATTTCGCGCTCACTCATGACTTAACTCCTCCAATTCACCCATTTGTGCCAAATACTCAAACACGCGGTGCGCTTCGTCTTCATCTACCACACTGAGGGCGAACCCCACATGCACAATGACGTAATTGCCTACTTCGGCCTCTGGCGTGTAAGCCAGCGAAACCTCTTTCATGACGCCGCCAAAGCGCACTTTGCCAGTACGCTCTAGTGAGTCGCCCTCAACGCTGATTAACTTCCCCGGTACGGCTAAACACATGGTTGTTTCTCTCTCTCACTGCGGCCACGATTTGCCCTAGTGCAACCCCGCCGTCATTGGCCGGGAACTGTTGCGGCCAATAGGGGGTGAATCCGGCGGCGCGCAGGCGTTGGATTGCCAAGTTCAACAGCCGCCGATTTTGGAAGCATCCTCCACTTAACACCACTGACCCTATGCCAACTTGTTGGGCGATGGTGACGATCATCGCGGCCAGTGTGTTATGGAACGTCGCTGCTTGCTGGTGAATATCGCCCGCTTGCAATAACGCCTCTAGCATGAGCTTCCACTCAATGATGCCTGTAGAGCGCCCCCCCTCAACAGTGACAGGTGTCACCGTGAAGGGGTAGGTTTGTTCGCTTTCGTCCCCGTGCGCGGCGTATTCCAGCGCCATTGCCGCCTGCCCCTCAAAACTGGAGCGTTGTTGCAGCCCCAACAGCGCCGCTACCCCGTCGAACAAGCGCCCCATGCTAGAGGTCATCGGCGTGTTGATCCCGCGCCCAATGGCCGTCGTGAGGATGCGGCGCTCGGTGGCGGTGAAGTCCAGCCCGTCGGCGGGGAGCGCGTCGCCATACAGCACATAGAGCAAACCTAACGCGCTGCGGCGTGGCTCGCGGGCGGCTAAATCCCCACCCGGCAGGGGGAACGGGCGCAGATGGGCGACCCGTTGCACGTCGCGTTCAGTGATGTAAAGGAACTCGCCGCCCCAGATGGTGCCGTCGTCGCCATAGCCTGTGCCGTCCCAAGCGACCCCCAACACAGGCGCGGAAAGGTGATGCTCGGCCATCGCTGCGAAGATGTGCGCGGCGTGATGTTGCACACGGGTCAACGGCAATCCCATTTGTTCAGCGTGGCGGGTAGCGGGGTAGTCGGGATGCAAATCACAGGCGGCGGCCAGCGGATGCAGGTCATAGAGCGCCTGCAAATCGGTGAGCGTGCGCGCAAAGAGGTTGACGGTTGCGGCGTTTTCCATGTCGCCTAAGTGCGGGCTGAGGGTCACTTGTCCGTTGTGCGCGATGGCAACCGTGTTCTTCTGGTGGGTGCCAGTGGCGATAATCGCTTCATCCACACCCGCAAGGGCAATCGTCTGCGGGGCGTAGCCGCGCGCCCGACGGATCATCACGGGCGCGCCTTCGACGACGAACAAGACCGAATCGTCTATCGGGCGGGCAATGGGGCGGTCATGGACTAAGAACACATCCGCGATGCCCGCCAATTGATGCAACGCTTCGGCCTCATCGGTGATGATCGGCTCACCAGACACGTTGCCGCTGGTCGCCACCAGTGGGAAGCCAAGATCGTCCAGCAACAGATGATGGAGCGGGGTGTAGGGCAAGATCACGCCTAGATAGGGGTTGTTCGGCGCGACATTGGCCGCAACCCTGCCGCCCGTGCGCTGGAGCAGCACAATTGGCGCAGCAGAGGACGTGAGCAGGTTACATTCCGCATCACTGACCGCACAACAGGCCGTCACTTGTGCCAACAGGGGGAACATCACCGCCAGCGGCTTTTCGTAGCGCTGTTTGCGCTGGCGTAGCCGTGCAACCGCTTGGGCGTCTTGAGCGTCTACTAGCAATTGAAAACCGCCTAACCCCTTGAGCGCGACAATTTCCCCATGACGGAGCGCTTCAGCGGCCATGCAAAGCGCATCAGATCGCGTGGCAATCTCGCGCCCGTGTGAGTCCCACAGCGCGATTTGTGGCCCACATACAGGGCAGGCGTTGGGTTGGGCATGAAAGCGCCTGTCGTGCGGGTTGTCATATTCGGCGCGGCATTGCGCGCACATCCCAAAGCCCTGCATCGTGGTATTTGCACGATCATAAGGCAATGCTTGAATGATGCTATAACGCGGCCCGCAGTGGGTACAGTTGGTGAATGGGTAGCCATAGCGCGGGGAAGTTGGGTCGAATAGGTCGTGCAAGCACTGCGGGCAAGTGGCTAAATCCGGCAGGATGTGGGCGGTTTTTGCCCCGCCTGCGTCGCTGTGACGGATGGTGAAATCCGTGTCGGCGGCGGGTGGCATCGGGGTGATGGTAAGCGCGCTGATGGCGGCGGGCGCGGGGAGTTCGGCGCGTAGGCGGGCGATGAAGTGGTCTAGGGTGGCAGCTTCGGCTTCCACTTCAAGGGTTGCCCCTTGCGCCGAGTTGACCACCCACCCGACCACGCCCGACGCACAGGCCAACCGATACACAAATGGGCGGAATCCCACGCCTTGTACTGCGCCTTCTACGGTGATGTGCCGCCGTTCCATAATTGAGGTTCCCCTGTTGATGTTTAACCTTGTGGCGTTCTCGAAAAACCTGCGATTTCACCGTAGGGACGACCCGCCGGGTCGCCCCTACGCCCGTCGTGGGGTTTATGCCGTTGTTTCTGCAATCACTTCGATCAACTCTAGGTCGTGGGACTCGTGAACTTCATGGACGTTGCCGCATTGCGGGCAAATGAACATATGGCCTTCGAGGTCATCGCTGGTGATGACCTGTGCATGGCCGCAGACGCAGGTGTAATCGAGGTTGACGGTATCAATCAGCAATTCCGCGCCGGCCAACGGCGTCCCCTGTGTGGTGGCGGCGTAGGCTTGGCGCAGCGCGTCTTCAGAGAAGGCGCTGCCGCGCCGAAAGTGGATGCGCGTCACCTGTGTGACGTTGGCGCTGTGTAATTGCGGGATCACGCGGGTGATGATGTCTTCGACAATGCCGAACTCGTGCATAAGGTTTGCTCTCTTTCGTATGGGTTCAAGGGTCATTCGCTATCAGGGAAGGGCGCAATATATTGCGCCCCTACGGAGTTGTGAATCCGCCTGTAGGGGCATGATATATCATGCCCCTACGGACAAATTAGATTTTGTGCGTCGCCAAGCGCCCCAATCCCGCGCTGAGTGCCAAGACGATCATCACCCCCAACGCCCCGGCGATGATCGTTGCCAGCGCGGGATTGCCGACAAACGGCATCGCATAATCGGGGATCAACTGATACGGCGCAGCCTGCGCCAACGCCAAGAATCCGTGATCGGTGGCGACGCGCTCTAGGCCGTCTGGGAACGGGCTGGCAAGCGGGGCAAAGGTCACCAGCGCCAACGCCAGCAAGACGCCTGCACTAAAGGCACGCCGTAACGCGGCAGGTTGCGGATTGCGATACAGCCGTTGGAAGGCCAAGACCGCCGCCACCGTGATAGCCGCCTCGCCCACACCAATCCACACATGGACGCTCAACATAGCAGGCAAAACTACCCCCAAGGGCGATGTTCCCGACGCGGCCAGTTCCACAGAGGCGGCCAACGTTGCCGCCATCACACTGCCCCATGCTGCGACCATCGCGGCCACTGCCCGCGATGACGTGCGCGCAGTGATTTGTTGATACAGCCAATAGCCGACCAACGGACTAATGACGGCCATATTCAGCAGGTTATTGCCCATCACCAGCAAGCCGCCGTCTTGGAAGACCAGCGCCTGCACGCCAATGACCACACTCATCACCACCACCGCCGCCCAAGGCCCTAGTAGAATGGCTACCAGCGCCCCACCGATTAAATGGCCGGAAGTGCCGCCTAGCACATTAAAGTTCAACATCTGCGCGGCAAAGACGAAGGCCGCCAAGACACCCATCAACCCGACCCGTGTGGAGGATGCCTCACGGCGCAGTTGTTGCCATGCGACGATCAACACCAGCCCAACCGCCAACCAGCCTAAGAACGCCACATGCCCGACCAACAACCCATCCGGGATGTGGATCGCAGGGAAGGTAAAGCTCATGGAATTTGCCATCCTTTTGTGAAAGTGAACCGCTACCTGCCAGTATAAAGACAGCGTGCGGCTTACGGCGGTGACACTCTGCGGCTGTTCAGGGTGACAAAGGGCATGTTTTGGGTGCTTGCCAAGCCTGACAAGTCATGATATTATAGATATAGATATTCGTACTGAATGATATTTAGTCTCAATACCATAGGGACATCATGACCAACGTACCACTGAAAACCTATCGCGTGGTGGGCATGGACTGCGCCCACTGCGCCGAAGAACTCCAAACGGGGATCGCCCATCTTGACGGGGTGGCCTTTGCCGAAGTAGATTTTGCCAGCGCAACCTTGCGCGTGAATGACGGCGTGACCTTTGACGCGCTACAGGGGCGGGCGGCGGCCTTTGGCAAGCAATTGATCGCCCAAGCGGAAGCCGCACCTGCTGAACATGCGCCCACACGCGGCGGACTGCTCGGTTTTTGGGATTACCTGCTGGCGCGGCGCGAAACGCAGTTAGCGCTGATTGGCGGGGCAATTGTGCTGTTGACGTTGGCCGCGCAACTGTTGGGGTTGCCTGCGCGGGGCAGTGCTGTGCTGTATACACTAGGGATGGCGATTACGCTCATCCCGATTGTGCGGAGCGGATTTAGCGCGCTGTGGATCAACCGCACGTTTAGCATCAACCTGTTGATGACGGTGGCCGCCGTCGGCGCGGTGATCTTGGGCGAGTATTTAGAGGCCGCAACGGTGATTTTCTTGTTTGCAGTGGGGGAAGCCCTAGAAGGCTACACCGTCGCCCGCGCCCGTGACAGCCTCAAGGGGTTGATGACCTTGCGCCCCGCAACGGCGCGCCAACTGCATGACGACCAAGAACACGTCATCCCCGTAGAGCAGTTGGCGGTCGGGGATGTAATCTTGGTCAAGCCCGGCGAACAAGTCCCCACCGACGGCGTGATTACACGCGGCGGGAGCAGTGTCAACCAAGCGGCCATCACCGGGGAAAGCATCCCCGTCGCCAAAGCCGCCGGCGATGCAGTCTATGCCGCCACGCTCAACGGGGAAGGCACGCTCATCATTGAGGTGACGCGCTTGGCCGCCGATAACACGCTCAACCGCCTCATTCGGCTGGTGGAAGACGCCCAAAGCGTGCGTGCGCCTAGTCAACGCTTGATTGACCGCTTCGCCCACTATTACACCCCTGCCATTGTGCTGATTGCGCTTGGCGTGGCGCTCATCCCGCCGTTGGCGTTTGGTGCGTCGTTTTGGGATGTTAACGGCACGCACGGCTGGCTGTATCGGGCGTTGGCGTTGTTGGTGATCGCCTGCCCGTGCGCGTTGGTGATTAGCACCCCCGTGACCGTGATTAGCGCCATCACTGCGGCGGCGCGGCGTGGCGTACTGATTAAGGGCGGCGCGGCGCTAGAGGCATTAGGGCAAATCAAGGCCGTCGCCTTTGACAAAACTGGTACGCTCACACAGGGAAAACCGCAAGTGACGGCCTACCGCGCCGCGACCTGTGAAACGGGCGTCCCCTGCGCGGCGTGTGATGACGTGTTGGCGCTTGCCAGCGCGGTGGAACGGCGTACCACCCATCCGTTGGCCGATGCTGTTGTCCATCACGCCGAAGCGCACCATCTGGCGGATGTGTATGCCCCTGCTGAATCGGTAGAGTTGTTGGCCGGGCAGGGCGTGCGCGGCGTCGTCAACGGGCAGTCGGTCACGGTGGGGAGCCATCGCCTGTTTGACGAACAATTCCCGCACAGTGATGCCCTGTGTGCATCGGTGAATGACACTGAATCACGCGGGCAAACGACGATGTTGGTCGCAGTAGGCAAAGACGTGCGCGGGATGATCGCCTTAGCGGATGCACCGCGCCCCACCAGCCGCGCAGTGGTCGGCCAACTAGAGGCGTTAGGGATGCACACCGTCATGCTCACGGGCGATAACGCCGCTGTCGCCCACGCGGTAGGGGCAATTGTCGGCGTGTCAGACATCCGTGCGGGCTTGTTGCCGCAGGATAAGCTGGCTGCTGTGCGTGCGCTCGGTGAACAGTACGGGGCGGTAGCGATGGTCGGCGACGGGATCAACGACACGCCCGCGCTGGCGGCTGCTACGGTCGGTATTGCGATGGGCGCGGCTGGTAGCCCACAGGCGCTCGAAACCGCCTCCATTGCGTTGATGGCCGATGACCTGACCCAGTTGCCGTTTGCGGTACGCTTGGCGCGCTTTGCTCGCCGCTTGATCTTGCAGAACGTCGCGCTCAGTTTTGCGCTCAAGCTGGTATTTGTGGGGCTGGCGATCTTCGGCGGCGCGTCTTTGTGGGCGGCCATCTTTGCGGATGTGGGCATGTCGTTGCTGGTCACGCTGAACGGGATGCGTCCGTTGCGCTATACCTAAATCCCCTACGGTGTAAAAAGTGCGTTCTCATATTTGCACATGCCCCCCTCCCTAAATCCCTCCCCCAAAAGGGAGAGGGACTTTTCACCTTCGTGCATTGCCCTGCTCCCTTTCTCCCGACGGGGGAAAGGGTTGGGGATAGGGGGCGAGACGGGAAATCTTGATTCCCTTCGGAAAGATTAAAACCCTATCTTTACAGGCATGGGGTATGAACCATCATGCCCCTACGGTTGATAACGGGGGCGCAGCGCGCCCCTACGGTGAAATCGTCGGTTTTTGCACCCCGCCCCAAACAGGTGACATCCCTCCCCCCCGATCATGCCCTATAGCAGACGCGACAATCCCCGCCCCCGCGTATCCTCACGTTAGGGTTACTCTTTGACCCGCCCTTTTCCTGAGGGATTTTGGATTCACTAGGGGAAGACTTATGGCAAAACAAGCTACAACTGTTGCGCCGCCGTCTGATGACAAGCGGTGGCGGATCGTACAGGCGACCATGCGCCGTCATGGGTTCGCGCCAGACGCGCTCATTGAAACGCTGCACACCACCCAAGAAGCCTTTGGCTACTTGGACGACGCCGCGCTGAAGTATGTCGCGGTCAGCCTAAAAGTGCCGTTAAGCCGCACGTTCGGCGTAGCGACCTTCTACAACCTGTTCACGCTCAAGCCGCAAGGCGCGCATACCTGCGTGGTGTGCTTAGGCACTGCCTGTTACATCAAGGGCGGCCCGCAGATTCTAAGCGCGCTAGAGGCCGCTACCGGCATTGAGCGCGGCGAAACCACGCCCGACAAGCAAATCTCGCTGGTGATTGCCCGTTGCATCGGGACGTGTGGGTTAGCGCCCGCCGTCGTTTTTGATGAAGAAGTCACGGGCAATATGCAGCCTGCCCAAGCCGTAGCGCGCATTCAGGAGTGGACAACCCATGAATCGTGATGAATTGCGTGAAGTTGCACTTAAATATCAGGCCGCCCAAGCCCAATTTGACCAGCAGATGGTTGTCTGTGTGGGGACGGCCTGCCATTCGGCAGGCAGTGAGCAGGTGATTAACGCGCTAGAGGGCGAAGTCAAGGCGCGTGGATTAGCTAAAACCTGTTCGGTCACAGGCGGCGGTTGTCGTGGGCTATGCGCGGCAGGCCCGCTCGTGACCTTGCCCAACGACGTGGTGCTATATCAAGGCGTCAAAGCCCAAGACGCCGCAGAAATTGTGGAACAACTCGGCAAAGCGCCCGTGGCACGGCTCCAGACCAATACTGACGTGCCGTTCTTTGCCCGCCAACACAAGATTGTGCTAGAAGGCAATGGGATGCTCCCACCGGACAGCCTAGACGCTTATATCGGGGCGGGCGGCTATGAGACGTTCTTGCGCGTGATTGGCGATATGCAGCCCGCCGAAGTGGTGGAAGCCGTGCGCCAAAGCGGGTTACGCGGGCGCGGCGGCGGCGGCTACTCTACTGGGTTGAAGTGGGCAACGGTTGCTAAAACCACTGCCGAGCATAAATACGTCGTCTGCAACGGCGACGAAGGCGACCCGGGCGCGTTTATGGATCGCAGCGTCATGGAAGACTATCCCCACCGCCTGATTGAAGGTTTGTTGATTGCGGCCTACGCGGTTGGTGCGGATGAAGGCTACCTGTACGTGCGTGCCGAATATCCGTTGGCCGTCAAGCGGCTGAAGGCGGCCATCCGTCAAGCCGAAAAAGCCGGCTTGCTCGGTGCAGCCATCGCCGGGACGCGCTTCAGCTTCAAGCTGGATGTACGTTTAGGCGCGGGGGCGTTCGTGTGCGGGGAAGAAACCGCCCTGATGGCCTCGATTGAGGGCAATCGCGGCACGCCGCGCCCACGCCCACCCTATCCCGCCGAAAGCGGCCTATGGGGCTACCCGACGCTCATCAACAACGTAGAAACGATGGCGAGCATCGTGCCGATTTTGCGCGAAGGCAGCGCATGGTACGCGGGCATCGGCACCGAAAAAAGCAAGGGGACGAAGGTTTTTGCGCTGTCTGGGCAAATTGTGAATACGGGCTTGATCGAAGTGCCGATGGGCATCCCACTGCGCGAGATTGTCTTTGACATTGGCGGCGGAATCCCCAACGGGCGGGCGTTCAAGGCCGTGCAGACGGGCGGCCCTTCGGGGGGATGTATTCCCGCCCAACACCTAGACATCCCCGTAGATTACGAGTCATTGAACAGCGTTGGGTCGATCATGGGGTCAGGCGGCTTGATCGTCATGGATGAAACGTCGTGCATGGTGGACGTTGCCAAATACTTCATGGAATTTTGTATGACGGAATCGTGCGGCAAGTGCGTCCCCTGCCGCGTCGGGACGGCGCAAATGTACCGCCTGCTGGACAAAATCACACGCGGCGAAGCCAGTTTAGACGACCTTGCCCTACTGGAAGACATGGCCGATATGGTCAAGCACACGAGCCTATGCGGATTAGGCCAGTCTGCGCCGAACCCGCTACAAAGCACGTTGCGGTACTTCCGTGATGAGTATCTGGCCCACATTGTCGAGCATCGTTGCCCGGCGGGGGTGTGCAACATCCACACGCATGAAGGGGTGATGGCATGACCACGCGCGTATTTACGCTCAAAATCAACGACGAAGAACTGACCGGACGTGAGGGGGAAACCGTTTTACAGGTTGCCCGTGAACACAATATCGCTGTGCCGACGCTGTGCCACCTTGAAGGCTTGTCTGATGTGGGGGCGTGCCGTTTGTGCTTGATCGAAGTCAAGGGGATGACGAAGCTGTTGCCGTCGTGTACTACGACCATCAGCGAAGGCATGGAAGTCTATACCACGTCAGATCGGTTGAAGAAGTACCGTAAGATGACGGTCGAAATGCTGTTCGCAGAGGGCAACCATGTGTGTTCCGTGTGCGTGGTGAACGGCAACTGTGAACTACAAAACCTTGCTGTATCGCAGGGGGTAGACCATGTGACCATGCCGTACATGAACCCCAAGCGCGAAGTAGACGCTTCGCACAATCGCTTTGTGTTAGATCACAACCGTTGCGTGCTGTGTACCCGTTGTGTGCGTGTGTGCGACGAGATCGAAGGCGCGCACACATGGGATGTGATGGGGCGCGGCTATAAATCTGCGGTGATTACCGACATGAACGGGGAATGGGGCGAGTCTCCGAGTTGTACCAGTTGCGGCAAGTGCGTTCAAGCCTGCCCCACCGGAGCGCTGTTCATCAAGGGTAACGCGATGGGAGAGATGACCAAATCGCCGTCGTTCTTGATCGGCTTAGCAGACGTGCGCGGCGGGAAGGAAGGGAACGGACGATGAACAAGGTAAAGATCGCTACCGTTTGGCTGGATGGCTGTTCCGGTTGCCATATGTCGTTCATTGACATGGACGAGCGTTTGCTGGAACTGGCCGAATACATGGATTTAGTCTACAGCCCGCTGGTAGACCGCAAGGACTTCCCAGAGGAAGTAGACGTGACGCTGGTCGAAGGCTCGATCAGCAGTGAACACGACCTTGAAAAGATTCAACACATCCGCAAGCACACCAAGATTTTAGTGTCGCTCGGAGACTGCGCCGTCACGGGCAATGTGCCGTCGCTACGGAACTCGCTCACAGTAGAGTCTATTCTGCGGCGGGTTTACCTAGAAGCCCCGCTGCTTGATCCGCAACTGCCCAGCAACGACGATGTGCCGAAGTTGTTGCCCATCGTTCGCCCCGTTCACGCCGTCGTCAAGGTGGATGTGTTCGTGCAGGGTTGCCCACCGTCGGCAGATACTATCTATTACGTCGTGTCGGAACTCATCGCCGGGCGCACACCCGACCTGACAGGCCGCACACGGTTTGGGGCGTAACCGTCGTTTGTTCGCCGTTTTCTGTTCACGGGTTTTATATCCAACCCGTAGGGGCGCAGCGCGCTGCGCCCCTACATATACGCTACACACGGATAAACGTCATCAACAGCACAGAGGAGGATAGGACACTATGGCAAAGCAAATTATGATTGATCCGGTCACACGGATTGAAGGCCACTCCAAGATCACGATTTACCTCAACGACGCGGGCGAAGTTGAAAACGCCCACTTCCACATCACCCAATTGCGCGGCTTTGAAAAATTCTGTGAAGGCCGCCCGTTCTACGAAATGCCATCGCTCATGGCGCGGATTTGCGGCATCTGCCCGGTCAGTCATTTGGTGGCGTCGGCCAAAGCCTGCGATGCGCTGCTGGCGGTACAAATCCCGCGCACGGCGGCGAATTTGCGGCGCGTGCTGAACATCGCGCAGATCATCCAATCCCATGCGTTGAGCTTCTTTCATCTGTCTTCCCCTGACCTGCTGTTGGGCATGGACTCTGATGTGGCGCAACGGCACATCTTCGGCGTGGCACAAGTCAAGCCGCAGTTGGCAAAGGACGGCGTGCGCCTGCGCCAGATCGGGCAACAGATCATTGAAATGCTCGGCGGCAAACGGATCCACCCCGCGTGGGTGGTTCCCGGCGGCGTCAGCGACCCCCTAAGCGAAGCACACCGCGAGAAAATTCTGGCGATGGTTCCCGAAGGGATCGCGCTCACGCAGCGGACGCTAGACTGGTTCCGCACGATCCTCGCGCAATATAGCGAAGAAATCGAAGTGTTTGGCAACCTCAAAACGATGTTCTTAGGGCTGGCAAACGACCAGAACACGCTAGAAACCTATGACGGCTTCTTCCGGTTGACCGACCACGACGGCAACATCCTCGTAGATCGGCTAGACCCGACGCAATACACCGACTACATGATCGAAAAAGTAGAGCCGTGGACGTACCTCAAGACGCCCTACTATTCCCCGATGGGCTATCCAGCGGGCATCTACCGTGTGGGGCCGTTGGCACGCCTCAATATGGCGAAAAGCTGTGGCACGCCGCTTGCCGACGCTGAATTGGGCTACTATCGTACGCTAGATCGGCAAAGCTCGTTCCACTACCACTACGCCCGCCTGATTGAAATCCTCTATGGGTTCGAGAAGATCGAACAACTGCTCAACACGCCGGATATTCTCAGTGAGCGCGTCCGCGCCCACGCAGAACCCAACGCCCTAGAGGGCATCGGCGCCAGCGAAGCGCCACGCGGCACACTGCTGCACCACTACCAAATTGACGAAAACGGACTCATCACCCACGCCAATTTGATTATCGCCACTGGGCATAACAACTATGCGATGGATCGTAATGTGTTTGAGGTCGCCAAGCATTACGTCAAAGGGGAAAACATCACCAACGGAATGCTGAACCGTGTAGAGGCCGTCATCCGCTCGTTTGACCCGTGCTTAAGCTGTTCCACGCACGCCATTGGGCAAATGCCGCTGCACATTGAGTTAGTGACGCCTGACGGCCAAGTGTTGGATGAGGTGAAGCGGTGATCTTGATTTTGGGCTACGGCAACCCGCTGCGTAGCGATGACGGCGTGGGGCAAGTGCTGGCTGAAGCGCTTGCCCCACGCCTCAGCGATTTGTCGGTAGAGGTGCAGGCGCTCTATCAGCTTTTGCCAGAGCTTGCAGAGCCGATCAGCCGCGCCGAGTGGGTGATCTTCATTGATGCCCGTGCGGGGAATTCCCCTGCGACGTTGCACGTTGAAGCCGTCACGCCACTAGACGACGTGAGCGCCTTCACCCATCATGTGTCGCCCGGTGGGTTGTTGGGGGCTGCCCGTGAATTTTACGGTCACGCGCCCAACGGCCTGCTATTGAGCATCGAAGCGGCGGATTTTGCGCTTGGCACTGCCCTTTCCGCTGTGATGGCGGCGGCCTTACCGCGTTTGGTCGCCCAAATCGAAGCCGAGATTCGCGCTATTGCGTACGGGCGGGGTTAATCCCCACCCGTTTGATAATGGTAAAACGCCGAATTGGGCGCTTAAGGGGCGTCTTGTTTTTTCTCGACGGGGGGCATATTGGCAGGGGTGTCTGCGCTGTCGGTTTCTTCTTCATCTTCCCAGCTAATGATCCAGACGCACGCGCCCGCGACCAAGACCGTTGCAGTAATGAGGGCGACCCATTGGGTTGCGGCCAAACCGACATCCCACGCTTCAACCGTCAAGATTGCCACCATGCCTGCCGCCAACACAATCCACGCCGCAAGGCGCGGGCGGTTGGTTGCAAATTTGACCAGCGGGTTATTTTCAAAACGTTGCATAGTGGGTTAACTTCCTTCGTGATCGGCCAACGTTGACGTTATGGGTGGCATGATATAACATGCCCCTACGGTTTGCAACGTTCACCCGTGATTCACGATTGCCATTTACGGCGTCAATGCGCGGAACTGCACCGTTTGCAAGATCGCTTCGACTTCATCACAGCGGCACCCCACAATAAAAAGTTTCCCCCGTCCAGCAATCCACGCACATTTCAAGATCAGGGTCTCTGCTGATGGGATTCCCATTTTCGTCTTCTAGGATGAAGGCGACATGCCACAGCGAATACTGTTCCCATAGGCTCACGCTTGCAATGATGTAGACAATAGAATCTTCAAATTTGGCGTCGCTCAGATAGCGTTCATCGCCTGTTTCTGCATACTTAGCTTTTGCACGAGCGATTCTTCTTTGCTGCCTATGAAGAACTTCGGCCAGCGCCAACATCGCGGCGGTTTCTGCGGTAATTGGGAACATCGTCACCCCCCTACGGCGTCAGCGCACGGAACTGGACGGTTTGCAAGATCGCTTCGACTTCATCGCGCGCCAAGCGTTCCTCTGGCGTCACGCTGTTGGGGTCAATCGGGTCAAAGTAGACGAAAAACACGTAGTTGACGCCGAACTGCTGCGTGCCGACGAACCAGCCGCGTGTGGTCGGTGATGTTGGGCATCCCACCGCTGACCACTCTGTCCCCACGCCCGTCCCCCCGCCGATGGGATAGTTGCGCGTGACATCGGTGCCGATGTTGCAGCCCTGTTCCATCACCGCCAAGCGGAGCAAGCGCCGCCCATCTATGCTCAAGTCTGGGGTTGGGGTCGCAATCCCCAATTCGGCCTCTAGCGGGTTGCCCAACGTCAAATTGGGGAAGCCCCACAGCATGGCAATCGTCCCGTTGCCGCCCGTGACTGCCCCGTTCCACACCGCAAACGGAATGGCGCGGATGCCGTCCACGTCGTTGACAATCATCGTTTCGTTGAGCGTGCGCTGCCAACCCTCTGGTAGCGTGATCGAAAGCGGCGCCTCAAAGGATTCCCCTGCCAGCGATGGCAAGACCACATCGGGCGTGGCGGTCAATATCGGGGTGGGCGTATCCAGCGCGGCGACGCCGCCGTTGCCGTCCGCCCGCGCCATGATCTGGTCAATAATCAGGTTCAGGCTGTACAGTTCATTGAGGACGTAAGCCCCATTCAGCAGTAGTGTTGGTGTGCCGGTGTAGTTCTCTTGGGCGATGGCATCGGCACGCGCGGCCTCCAAGACTGCGCCGAGCGCAGGCGGCAGGGCAACGCGGCAGGCATCGTATTGCGTGCGGTCAATCCCGCCTGTGGCGTCGGCAATATCCACCAGCGCATTGCCCGCATAGGCGGCATCGCCTACGTCTAGCAGGTGCGTAAATAGGCGCGTGTGAAAGTCCCAAAAGCGCCCTTGATCCAGCGCACACAAGGCGGCTTCAGCGGCGGCTTGGCCGAACTCTATCGTCCCGGTGCCATACAGCGGCACATAGCTATAAACGACTTCCCCCGCACGGATTCTGGGCAGCAGCGCCAGCAGAATCTCGGTGTGGCTGCGGGCAGAGGCGCGGTTGTCGTAGCTGCCATATTCAACCAGTTGTATCGGGGCGGCGGGGTCGCCTAGCGTTGGGAAGCCGATAGGGTTAATGCCCTGCGCGAGGTCGTCAAACGGGGTGAATTGCTGTGCCTGCGGCGTAGACGTTGCCACTGGGGTAGGGGTGGCCGTTGGCGCGGGCGGGCGGGTAGGCGCACACGCCGCCAACGCGAATAGTGTCAATAGGCATAGAACGCGATAGGGCATAGGTACCATCCTTAAAGCCACATTGCAGTTTGATCGGGCTAGGCGCATGATATATCATGCCTGTCAGGGTGGCAACAACCGATAAAGGCCAAAGATGATGGTCGGGACGTTCGTTTTATCGCTAGACACTGAAATCGCATGGGGGACGTATGACGCCCCGCGCCACAAGGCCGCCGCCTTTGACGCTTATCCGCAACTGCTGCGGCGCTTGGTCAACTTGTTGAACATCTATGAAATTCCGGCAACGTGGGCGGTGGTCGGGCATTTATTGCTGCCAGAAGGCACATCCACCGACATCCCGCAGCCGCACTATCGCTTTGCCGCCCAACCGGATACAGCGCGCATTGCTGCCTTCCCGCCGCACTGGATTCATGCGCCCTACCTGTTGGATGCGCTGCTCAAGATGCGCGTAGCACAAGAGATTGGCTCACACACCTTTACGCATGTGCTGGCCGATGATCCATCGGTGACGGCGGCGCTGTTCGCGGCGCAGTTGGCAGAAGTGGTGCGCGTGCATACCGCCTACGGGTTGCCGCCGCCGCGTGCGCTGGTGTTCCCACAGAACCGCGTCGCTCACCTTGACTTGGTGGCAGAATACGGCTTTACGGTCTATCGCGGGGTGGCGCGGGACTGGTACGGCAGGTTGCCCGCCACGCTGCAACGTCCAGCGCACATGATAGACCGCGCCTTCGGGTTCCCGCCGCCGACCTATGCCCCCCAAGATTGCCGCGCTGAATACGGCCTTGTGAACTTGCCTGCCTCGCAATTTCTACTCAGCTATGACGGGCTACGTGCCAGAATCCCCACGCGGGCGCGGGTGGCGCAGGCAGCACGCGGGCTGGCCGGAGCAATCCAACGCGGCGAAATCTACCATCTGTGGTTTCATCCGTTTAACTTGGGAAGCAGTGATGCCATGTTCGACGCGCTGACGCAAATCTTGACGTTGGTCTATACATTGCGCGAAAGCGGCGTGTTACGTACCGTGACGATGGGCGCGCTGGCGGAAGAAATCACCTCACCCTAAATCTGTAGGCTATTATTAAAATAGATACGCCTTTATATAGGGTGACCTGCGTGTCACCCCACCGAAACGGGTGAACACATCGGTTCCTCCCTAGGAATGCGTCCCGTTGTTGGGATGTCCCTATACATCATCGCCTCTTGTCAACCCCGCGTTTGATGGAATCGCCGTGTTTATCCCCGCACTTCTCTCTTTAGCGTTGGCGCATAACGGGCTAGAATAGCCGCACCATTCAACGCCCAACCCCTTTGGAGGTTAGTTGCCCCTATGATCCCTCACCGCAAACAACAGTTCGCCAGCGACAACTATGCCGGCATTTGCCCAGAAGCGCTGGACTATACGCTGAAGGCCAACGCCGATCATGTATCGTCTTACGGTGATGACCCCTATACCGCTCGCGTGGCAACCAAATTGCGCGACCTGTTCGAGATTGACTGCGAAATCTACTTTGTGTTCAACGGCACCGCCGCCAATTCGCTGGCGTTGGCCGCGCTGGCACAGTCTTACAACAGCGTGATTGCCCATGAGATCGCCCACATCGAAACCGACGAGTGCGGCGCACCAGAGTTCTTTTCCAACGGCAGCAAAATCTTGATGGCACAGGGCGAAAACGGCAAGCTCACCCCCGCCTCCATTGAACATCTCGTCCGCCGCCGCACTGACATTCACTATCCCAAGCCCAAAGTAGTGAGCATCACCCAGTCTACTGAAGTGGGTACGGTCTATGACCGCGAAGAACTGCTGGTAATCCGTGAAGTGGCCGACAAGCATCACCTCTATATACACATGGACGGCGCCCGCTTTGCCAACGCGGTCGCTACATTGAACATCGCCCCCAAAGAGATTACATGGAAGGCGGGCGTGGATGTGCTGTGCTTCGGCGGCACGAAGAACGGGCTTGCCATTGGCGAGATTATCGTCTTCTTTGATAAGCAACTGGCGCGAGACTTTGACTATCGCTGCAAGCAGGCCGGGCAGTTGGCTTCCAAGATGCGCTATCTGTCTGCGCCGTGGTTAGGGCTGCTGGAAAATGACGTATGGCTGAACAACGCCCGCCACGCCAACGCCTGCGCGCAGATGATCTATGACGGCTTGCAGGGCATCCCCAACCTGAAAATCCAGTATCCGCGCCAGTCCAACGCCGTATTTGTCGAAATGCCGCAACCGCTGTTTGACGCGCTCCATGAACGTGGCTGGCACTTCTACAACTTTATCGGCAACGCCAGCCGTTTGATGTGTGCGTGGGATACCGAAATCGCTACCGTTGAGGCGCTCTTGGCCGACGTGCGCGAACTGACAGGCGTGGCGGTGCAAGCCTAATGCTGCACATTCCGCACGCAGCGCAGGCACACTAGCCCATGTTCCCGTTTGATGTGCTATATACGCTGTTCGACGCCCTGACCGACCCCATCCAGCGCCCGCTGCTGCTGCGGGCGCTCGGCTCGATTTGGCTAGGCTGGGCGCTCTATGGCCTCACCTTTACTGGGGTCGGGCTATGGGTGCGGCGCATCTTCGGCGCTGCTCCCGCAACCGCGTTTGACCTGTTGACCGCCTTTTGGGTGGGATGGGCGGCGTATGTGGGAATCTTGCAGTTGTGGCACTTCGCCGCGCCGATTGCGCCGCTGATCGGTTGGCTGCTGTTCGCGTTGGGGATGACTGGCATCGTGTTTCATGCGCGCACGCTCTGGCCGATACTGCGCGCCGCGACATCGCGCTATCCGCTGGTGTGGGGGTTGTTTGCACTGGCGGCGGTGTTGTTCGGCAACAGCGCGATGGGCGCGCCGAGTATTGCCGATTTTGCGCTGTATCATCAACAAGTGATTCTGTGGAACCTTGAATCCCCGATTGTGGCCGGGCTAGGTAACCTCCACGGGCGCTTTGCCTTCAACAACAGCAGCTTCTTGTACGCCGCGCTGGTGGATGTGTGGCCGCTAACAGGGGTTGGCAATCATATTGCGGCCAGCCTGCACATTATGGCGCTGTTGGCGCTTGGCCTATGGGGATTGGCGCGAGTCATCCAACGCGAACTGTTGCCAGAAACGCTGTTCGCCGCCTTGATCCTGCCGATTGTGGCGTGGGCAGCCACCCAAAATGAATATCTGCGGACGCCCGACAGCGACCTCATCCCGATTGTGTTAGCGCCCGTCATGGGTGTGATGCTGTTGCGGCTGTTGGGCAAGCGCGCGCCACATCCGCAAGCCGAAACATTGTTGATGGTCGCGTTGGCCTGCGGTGGCGTGGTATCTAAGTTGAGCTTTGCCGCCTACGGCGGGCTGGCGATCCTGTTGGCGTTGTGGGCATCACGCGGCTTGACCCGTTGGCGTTGGGCTGTCGGGGTGGCCTTCGGCGGCGTCATCATTGGGGCGTGGCTGGTACGCGGCGTGATCCTCAGCGGCTACCCGTTGTATCCGTCTACGCTCATCGCCTTCCCCGTAGATTGGCGGGTGGCGTGTGAAGCAGCCAATGCAGAAGCGGCGTGGGTCTACAGTTGGGCGCGTAACCCCGGCCAACCCTATCAAGACGTGTTAGGCAATTGGCGCTGGTTCCCCGCGTGGGTAACGCGCGTCTTACGCCGCGACTTTGAGGTGTTCACACCGCTGTTGTTGGCAGGGCTGGCGTTGGCATTAGGCATATTTTGGCGTCGGGGCATGATAAACGGGGCGGCACATCGGCCACCCCCTACGAACGCGGTTATCCTTTACCTTATTGCCCCCATCGGCGCGTTGATCTTCTGGTTCGTGACCGCGCCGGATGTCCGTTTTGCAGGGTCGCTGTTTTGGATGCTGGCAAACGGCCTTTTGGCGCTGGTCTTGACCGACGTGGCGTGTACATCGCCGCAGGCCGTGCGCGCAGGCGTGATCGTATTGGCGCTGGTACTGACCTATGACCGCCGCATTGAGTTCGACGCCTATCCGCCCGCGCCCGAAACGGGATTCTATAGCGCGCCCATGCCTGAATTAGAAGCACGCACGACAAACAGTGGGCTAACGGTTTACATCCCCACAGACAATCAAAGCTGCTATCGTGCGGAACTCCCCTGCACGCCGCACTATGATGAAAACCTCAGCTTGCGCGTGACAGGCGAGCTATCCGGTGGGTTCCGTGTGGAAAATACGCCGCTGGAGTGCCGCTAATCATGAGGCGCTGGCTGCCGTTGATCGTCCTATTGGCGGGCTTCGCGCTGCGGATGGCCGTCTATGACGTTCACGGGCTAGAGGGCGACGACGGCTTTAGCCTTGCCATCAGCCGCACACCCACCCCGGCGCTGATCGACGGCCTGCTGACGTTGCGCCTAGACGTGCATCCGCCGCTGCACTTTTTGGCGCTCAAGGCGTGGGTAGCGGTAATGGGCGATTCGCTCTTGGCGCTGCGGCTGATGAACATCCTGCTGGACATGCTCACGGGCGCGGCGGTGATGGGGTTGGCAGGTTATGCACGTAAATCCGTAGGGGCGCAACATGTTGCGCCCCTACATCCGTCGGGAGCGCCCCTACACCCGTCGGCGGGCGTTTGGGTGGGGCTGTTGTGGGCGTGTTCGCCGCTGTTGATCGGCGGCGGCTGGCTGGTGCGGATGTATACGCTGTTGGGGACGCTGGCGGCGTTGGGCGTGTGGTTCGCATCGCGTAGGGGGATGGCGCAAATGGGCATGGCACGCCATGCCCCTACGGTGTTGATGGCGGGCTTGGCGCTGTGGACGCACATCACGGGGGTATTCGTGTGGGGGATAATCGCCGTTGCGGGAATCGGGTGGGGCGCAAATCGCAACGGGACGGCACATGCCAACGGGACGGCACATGCCAACGGGACGGCACATAGGCCGTCCCCTACAGGACGTTGGCGTAGGGATATTGGGTTTATGGGGTTCATGGTGTTGGCATTGACCACAATCACGCCGTTTTTGGCGGCAGTGGTGGCACGCCTACAGACGGGGCAACCGTTGGGCGCGTCAGTTAATCCCGCCAATCCGCCGCCACAGACGATCATCGAGACGTTGCATCTGCTTGGTACGGTGCCGTTCTTCCATCGCTTGCCCGTACCGACATGGATCGGGGTAGCGTTGGGCGTGGGATTGTTGGCGGTGTTGGGCGTTGGGGTGTGGCGCGGTTTTCGTAGAGGGGTAATGGTTTGTAGGGGCGCAATATATTGCGCCCCTACGGTGGGGTTAACCGCCCTGTTGATCTGCGGGGTGCTGTTGTGGCCGCTGGAACTGAGCAAGCCGCGTTACCTTGTGCCGTTC
>JBMOFU010000018.1:0-25194 GCA_049318725.1 Phototrophicaceae bacterium
GTTGACCATTCAACAAACACAAAGACGGCGCGTTCCCCAAATCCTGCGCGATATACCCAGACTGCCCCAAGCGCAGCGCCACATGCCCCTTTCGGCTCACTGCGGGGTCATCAAGGCTAATTTCGTAGCCTGTCCCACGACCAATCACAATATGCTCCCTAAATAACTCATAGCGCGCCTCATTCAGGCTTTCATTCACCAAATACCCGCGGATCGGGCCAATTCTTGGATGAGTCGCACTTCTAGGCGGGCCCACAGTCTGATTCAGCGTTGGCGCTGAATCAGACGCCGTTGCATAACTCACCTCGTTTAGCGGCTGCTGCGGATTTTGCACTTCGGTTGCACCATCGTAAATATTACTGCTACTGCCATTAGCATGTAAGTCTGTTTGTCCGGTCAACCCCGTAAATCCCGGCGGATCCGCCAAAATTTGCTGAAAAGGTTGGTCAAGACTTGGGATGTTTTGATTCCCTTGCTGGAACATAGCGGGGTTAGCCTCATAGGAGGGTTCTTCAGGCTGGTTCAGCACCACAATAAAATACCCGGCTGTCAGCACTAAGGAGGTAAATGTGCTAATCAACCCTGCATTGAATACCCAAATTCGGTTCTGATCGCGCTCCAAAAACGCGCCGATGCTGCCATCGTCAAATGAAAAGAGGTAGCTTGGCAAAAACAACAACAAGCAAATCAACAGGCCAAAAATCCATACCCCACCGACTCGGCTTTGTGTGGCTTGGCTGTGGATAACCACTACTAGCATTAGTGCAGTCGGCAGCAAAATCACCGCCAACCAGCCCGGATAGGTCGGGTTTTGTAAATACCAGTTCAGAAACGTTGTAATAAACTCTGTCATAGTCAACTACCCCCAGAGATCAAGTGTATCTGCCGATTGGTAAGATGTCCGTTCAATGATTATAGCGCGTTCATAAAAAAGTCTCAAAAATTCCTTTTACCAAATTTGCCCTAACCCACAATATCAACTCTATCCATAATCCACTACCATAAGATCAACCTATTTCTAATCAATCCATATCCCACCGTTGAGGATCAAACCATCATGACCACTATCTTAATTGTTGGCGGAGATAGCACTATCGGCGCTGCGCTCAACCTACAATTACGTCGCCTTGGGCATGATGTATTCGCCACCACCCGCCGCGCCAGCACCCTCAACGGGCGCCGCATCTATGTAGATTTGCGCGCCCCCGCACACGGTGTTGCCCTCCCAGACTGTGACGTTGTGGTGTTATGTGTCGCCCTCACAGGCCGCGCCGCAGAAGAAGCCCCAGAACTCAGCCAGTGGATCAACGTCACCAATACCATAGCGCTTGCCAAACGCTTTCACGCTCGCGGGGCATTTGTCGTCTTCCTTTCCAGCAGCGGGGTCTTTGATGGCGAAACCCCCAACCCAGAGGTAGACACCCCTACCCACCCACTAGGCCACTATGCCGAGCAAAAAGCTGCCGTAGAGCGCGAACTTCTAGCGCTCGGTGACAGGATCGCCATTGCGCGGCTGACCAAAATCATCTCAAAAGATTCCCCGCTTTTGGCCGCTTGGCGGGCGACCCTCACCACTGGCGAACCTATATTCCCGCTCAGTGATTATCGCTTTGCCCCGCTCAGTGTGGGCTATGTGGCGCGTGCGCTCGCCCGCCTGATTGAACGCCGTGCGGGGGGCATCTGGCATTTTTCCCCCCAAGACGACCTGAGCTATGCACAGGCCGCGCTTATCATCGCCGCTCACATGGGCGTGGCGGCGGCGCTTGTTCAACCCCGCACGGCTGAACAAACAGGCATCCCCCCAGAAGGGATGCCTGCAAATGCCGCATTAGGCGTTGCGCGCAGTGCGGCCAAACTCAATTTGCGTGTGCCTGTCGCAAAAGATGCGCTTGGCACCCCTGCGGTATTCATGAGCCGTGAGGGGATCATCACACAACCCCTGACGCCTCCCATTGATCCGCAGGCATTAACCCTGCTCCCCGGCGCGGCAGAGGCCATCGCCCGCCTAAAAACCGCAGGCTACCGCGTCATCGTCGCCGCCAACGAGCCGTCTATTGCCAAAGGGACAGCTACAGAAGCGGACATCGCTAAAGTTCACGAGCAATTGTCTAAGCTATTGGCCGCCGCAGGCACGGCAGTGGATGCCTACTACATTTGCCCCCATCACCCACAAGCCGAAGTTGAAGCCTACCGCCAAGACTGTGAATGCCGCAAACCGCGTGCAGGAATGTTGTTCGCCGCACGCGACACATTAGGGATAGAAATGGCGGGTAGCTTTATCGTCGGGGATAATGCCGCTGATACTCCCGCAGGGGTGCGCGCTGGCGTCCAAACGATTCTGCTCAAAACAACAAAGGTCGCCCCTGATAGTTCAGACGCCATCCGCAACGCTGAACAGATTTTTGCTGACGCCGACAAAATTTGTGACGACCTTTCACAGGCCGTCAACTGGATTCTTGGCGAATAACCACGCCCTAACCGTGATAAATCGCGGTTGGTTTGACAAAGCTCATCCAGCCTTCCTATAATGACGGCCATTGCGAGTGACCAATTTTAATGCGACAAAGACCGACGACACAGGCGTCGTCCCTACAAAACCCTTGAAATGCCCCTCATCCTCTAGGGACAAGGGTTGCCTTGTACGCAAAACACTAGGGGCATGATGCATCATGCCTCTACACTCAATTTACTAGATTTTATAGGGAACCCTTTATGTATACACTTGGCATTGATTTTGGTACGTTGTCTGGCCGCGCTGTATTGGTAGACACACGCAATGGTCGCGAAGTTGCAACCGCCGTCTACGACTACCCCCATGCAGTTATGGACGAGCGCTTACCTTCTGGCAAACGCCTAGCCCCAGAATGGGCATTACAACACCCCCAAGACTACTTAAACGTATTCTTCAATACTATCCCTGCTGTATTGCGTGAAAGCGGCATCTCCCCTCAAGAAGTTGTTGGTATTGGGGTAGATTTCACTGCCAGTTCCCCCATGCCGACCACCGCCGACGGCACGCCGCTATGCTTCTTGCCCGACTATCAAGACGAACCCCACGCTTACGTCAAGTTATGGAAGCATCACGCCGCCCAGCCGCAAGCTGACCACATCAACGCGGTGGCGCGTCAACGCGGTGAAGCGTGGCTGAACCGTTACGGTGGCAAATACTCGTCAGAGTGGTTCTTCAGCAAGTTACTGCAAATTTTGGTGGAAGCGCCCGCCGTCTATGACGCTATTGGCACCTTCATTGAGTCTGCCGACTGGGTGATCTGGCAACTGACTGGCGAACTCACCCGCAACACCTGCACCGCTGGGTACAAAATGCTCGTGCAAGATGGCGCTTACCCCTCAGAAGACTACTTTGCCGCGCTACACCCAGACTTCCGCAATGTGATCGCGCACAAGGTAGCGGGTGACTTTGCCCCATTGGGCGGGCGGGCGGGGTCGCTTACCCCCGCAATGGCAGAGCGGCTTGGCCTGCCCGCTGGAATCGCGGTAGCGGTTGCTAACGTAGACGCCCACGTTACCGCGCCAGCCGTCAAAGCGACTGAGGCGGGCGTGATGGTTATGATTATGGGAACGTCCACCTGCCATATTATGTCTGGCGAATCGCTCCAAGAGGTAGACGGCATGTGTGGCGTCGTCAATGGCGGCATCATTGATGGGCTATACGGCTATGAAGCGGGGCAAAGCGGCGTGGGCGATATATTCGCATGGTTTGTAGACAACGCCGTCCCGCCAGAATATCACGCGGCAGCGCGCTCTGACGGGCTGAACCTGCACGAGTACCTAGAGCGTGAAGCCGCCAAGCAACGGGTGGGTGAGCATGGCTTAATCGCGCTGGACTGGTGGAACGGCAACCGCTCCACGCTGGTAGACACCGAGTTAAGCGGCTTGTTGATCGGTGCGACGTTGGCGACCCGCGCCCCAGACATCTACCGCGCCTTGATCGAAGCGACGGCTTACGGCACGCGCGAAATCATCGAAGCGTTTGAGGCACGCGGCGTCACCGTAAAGACGTTGGTTGCGGCAGGCGGCCTACCGGACAAAAACGCGCTGTTGCGTCAAATCTACGCCGATGTCACCGGGCGCAGCCTCAAGTTGGCGGGTTCGTCACAAGCGCCCGCGCTCGGATCTGCCATGCACGCCGCCGTTGCCGCTGGCGTGTACCCGAACATCAACGCTGCCGCCCAACAAATGGGCAAGCTCAAGGATGAAGTCGTTAACCCAATCCCTGAAAATCAAGCCGTCTATGACGAACTTTACGCCGAATATAAGGCGCTCTATCACTACTTTGGGCGCGGCGCAAACGATGTGATGAAGCGCCTGAAGAAGATTCGTAACCGCGCGCTGGGAGGCTAAAGGCATGTTACTCCCAGAATTGCGGCAAACGGTTTGCACGCTTCATGCCGAACTGCCCAACAACAACCTTGTCGCATGGACTAGCGGCAACATCAGCGCCCGCGACCGTGAAACAGGCTTGGTCGTTATCAAGCCAAGCGGCATCAAGTTCCCAGACCTGACGCCAGAAAACATGGTCGTCGTGTCCTTAGACGGCAACATCATAGAAGGCGACTATAAAGCCTCATCAGACACCGCCTCCCACTGCTATGTTTACCGCCACATGCCCAACGTCTACGGGATTGTGCATACGCATTCACGCTATGCGACCGCCTTTGCCACGCTTGGCCGCGCCATCCCGTGTGTGACCACCGCCATGAGTGATGAGTTTGGCGGGGAAATCCCCTGCGGCGGCTTTGCGCTCATCGGTGGGGAAGAAATCGGGCGCGTGGTCGTGCAAACGCTCACAGGTCATCGTAGCCCGTCGTGCTTGTTGCAAAGTCATGGCGTGTTCGCCAGCGGGAAAAACGCGGAAGCCGCCGTCAAAGCCGCTGTGATGACTGAAGATAACGCCGCTATCGTCTGGACGGCGCTACAACTGGGGACGCCGCTGCAAATTGCCCAAAGTGACATTGATAAACTGTATGACCGCTACCAAAACGTGTACGGCCAATAACCCGTTACAGGATGCCTACCATGAACTTATTACAACACGAAATTTGGTTTTTGACAGGGACGCAGACGAGTTCGCAAAGCGCGGGCTTCTGGGGTCAGATTTGCTTCCATATCCCGTAGAATCTGATCTGCCTGTTGATCGCGTTGCCGCACATACTCATCAATTTCAACCCGATTTGCCAGATAGTAACCCACAACGGCATATACATCAGCGCTTGTCAAACTGGGATAGCTGTCAACAATCCCTTCAGGAGTCTCACCCATATAGTAGGCATGAATGACCAACTCTAGCAGCACGCGCGTGTTTCCAACCCGAATCGCACCATGCTCATCTGTTCGCAGCGGAACTGTCATTGTAGGAGGATTGGGAATCATCGGATAAACCTCATTCATGTCTAGGGATATATCATTCAGTAAGATCATTTTAACATGGAAAGCCGTAAGCCCCTACAAATAACAAGGGTTGTGTAGGGGCGAACCGTCCGTTTGCCAGATTAGGTACGCCCTGTTTTTAACTGTAAAGTAATATATTCCATACATCTGTAACGCACACGGCGACATCCCTCCATGACAAGCGTTGGACGTGGGCAAGCCCCTGCTGGCGTAGGGCTTCAGCCTGTGATGGGTTGTGATAGACGCTAAGGATGTGTTGGCGCAGTACAGCAGGATCATGGGCAGGGAAGATCAACGCTGCGTTATCCGCAGTGGCTTGTAGGGCAGGCGCATCCGAGATAATCACGGGTGCGCCCGCTGCCATTGCCTCTAGTACGGGTAGGCCGAAGCCCTCATACAACGAAGGGATGACGACAACGGCGGCCTGTTGGTAAAGGATGTTGAGGGATTCATCGTCCACATGACCGATTGCGCGTAAGCGAACGCCGATCTGTTGGGCGGCGATGTGTTGTTGGCCTGCCCGCTGATGGGGCTGCCCGGTAACGATCAGGTCAAGGTCAGGAATACCGCGCATGGCGGCCAATAGCGCACTGAGGTTTTTTGTTCCGCCCCAAGCGTTGACGGCAAACACATAAGGGCGATTGAGACGGTAGCGGGTGCGAACGGCTGCAACCTGTTCGGGGTCATCAACGGGGTGAAAGTCTTGGCTGACTGCCCCACCAACGACATAGATGCGCTCTTCAGGGAAGTTAAAGCGCGCTATCAGGCGCTGGCGGGTGAAATCCGAAGGGACGATCACGGCATCGGCGCGGGCGAGCATGTAGGGGAAGGTGCGGCGAGCGTAGGCTCCCCAATAGGGGTCGGTGAGGTGCGGCAGGTCGAAGTAAGCTAGATCAAAAACAGTGGCGACTTGCGGGATATGGGGAATGGCAAGCGGCAGGTGAAAGCTGAGGCTGTGAATCAGGTTGGGGCGAAGGCGCAAGGCTTGGCGTGTGACTGCCCATTGGGTTAGGCTGATATGCTCCAAGAAGTTAGTGATCCGTTGGCCGCCATGATGGGTGCGTGTGGCGTAGTCTGGCGGGCTGAAGTGTACATCCATGTTTGGGGGCAGGTGAGCGATGAGCGCACGGCTATAGCGGCCAATGCCAGTGGCATTACGGTAGGCTTCGCTGGCTTCGATGAGGATACGGGGCATGGGGATTATCTCGGTTGGGTTGGCGGCAGCGGCGGTTAAACGGACGCCCCAGTAGGTAGTCACTACGGTGGCGTGCGCCTTATTGTACAGAATAAAGAGGGGCAATTTGTCCATTTGAATGGACAAATTGATATGGATTTGCGTTTTGCAAAACATAGGATTTCAGCGCAGGGGCGCCCCGTAGGACGCCCGTATCTATTCAGGTATCCGTGAGATTGTTGGGCGATGACGTTTGGTAGGTGGGCGAGACAGGTCTCGCCCCTACGGACAAAATCGCGTGATTTTGGAAAAACGCAATTGCCCTACTTGCGCTACGTGCTGATTTTGGCGATTCCGCGATTCACTGAGTCTATTTTGGGCGGGTGGACGGGTATGTCTCATCGGTTGGGGTGAAGATGGTGTATCATGAATGGCGTTGTTGAAAAGGTAAAATCATAGGGAGGTTGACGGATGAAGGTGATTACGTTGCTCAATGAAAAGGGCGGGGTGGGCAAGACGACGCTGGCGACGACGTTGGCGGCGGGGTTGGCGATTCGTGGGTATCGAGTGATGCTGATGGATACGGATATGCAGGCGAACGCGACGATTGCTTTTGGCTTGACGAAAGAGCCGTGCTTTTACGACTTTATCAAGCGTGGGTCAGCGTTGCCGACAGTCATACGGCGAATTGCGGAAGAACGGATTTACAGTGAGCCGATCCCCGGAATGATGTATGTGATGCCGGGCAACGATGAGAATATGCACTTGCCTAATTCCGTATCTGATGCAGAGGTGGTGCTGAAGGCGGTACGTCCGTTAGAAGATGTGGTGGATTATATTATCTTCGATACGTCGCCTTCGCAGACGTTGTTTCATGTGGCGGTGTACATTGCAACGGACTATATTTTGTATCCGACGCACCTTGAAGAATGGTCTATTCATGGGGTGATGGAGGCATGGCAACGGCGGATTGCGGCGAACGCAGTCCGTAACGGCTATCACATGAAGGCGATTGAAGTGGTTGGGATTCAGCCGGTGGCGACGAATATGCAAACGGTGTTGCATCAGGAAAAGTATGAGGGCTTGCGCCATCAGTTTGGGGATAAGGTGTTAGCGCCGATTGCGAAACGGTCTGCATGGGCAGAGGCGGCAGCAATGGGGATGAGCATCTTTGCCTATGATCCGACGAGCAAGGCAGCAACTGAGGCGTGGCAGATTGTAAACGCAGTTGAAGCGATGGAAGTGTCTTATGACTAAGCGCGGCAGGTTCACATCGAACGCAGGGGCTTCTAGCGGTGAGACGATGTTGAGCGAGCTAGAATTGGCGATGTTCCAGCAGGCAGACAGTCAACGGATCAAGGCGGCAATGGAGACGGGCTTACTCGTCCAGCGTGAGGAAGGTTGGGCGTATGGCCGAACGCAGATTGGGCGCACGGGTTTGGTTGCGCCGAACGATATGAATGTAGAAGAATACACCGACTTGGGGCGTTTTTTGCTGGACATCGGGAGCCGCCTCAATTGGTTATTGGGGGATTGGCTGGCTTACGGGGATAACCGCGAGTGGGGAGAGACGTATCAGCAGGTAGCAGAGCAATTTGGCTACAGTTCTAAGACGTTGCGCGAGTATGCGTATGTGTGCCGCAATGTGAATTTGTCCATTCGAATGGACAAATTGACGTTTGCCCATCATCAAGTGGTGGCGGCTTTGGAAGCCGAGGCGCAGCACGTTTGGTTAACGCGGGCTTTGGAAAACGGCTGGTCGGTAGCGACATTGCGTAAAGCCATCCAGCAGGCGAACATGCTGGCAGATGGGAATACCGTGCTGACCGAGCGCCCGATTTTGATCCCGTTGACGTGGCGGCAGACTTGGGAAAAGTTGAGCGAGGATGAACGGGAATCTGCGGTGGAGGAAGTTCGACAAGTGCTGGCAGAGATGGAAGCGGCGCTCAAGGGGTGACTGTAAGGTGGGCAGTGGCCGATTCCCCTATCTGGGTACGGGGTACGAGAGTAGATAAAAAAGATGATAAGACGGTGCATCTACGGGGTAGGCACAGTGTATAGATAGTGGGGATTTATCAAGGCGCGGGGTGATCTTTGGGGAGGGGCGTCATCCCGCGCAACGCAAGACTAGCGCAGGGTTACTTTTTTGGTCGTCAGGGGGTTGTTGTTTTTGTTGTCATTATTCTTGCCGGGGATGAGGGGCGGTACTGGGTTGAGGACTACGGTATCTTTCAAGTCCGTACGAACCATTTTCTTTTTCTTCTCAGATTGTTTTGCCATCGTGTGTGGACTCCTGATTGTGTAGGGTGAAGAGGTGCAGGCCGCTGTGGGGGCGACCTGCATTAAGGCTGATCCCATTTAAGGGGCTTCAGCCATAGCTTTAGACCTTGAGGCGTTTTGCCCAGTCGTCAATTTGTTTGTTGGCATCTTCTTTGGCGACACCGTAACGGTCTTGGATTTTGCCAGAGAGGACTTCGCGGTTGCCGTTGATTTCTAACACTTCGTCATCGGTCAACTTACCCCATTGTTCTTTGGCTTGGCCGACGTATTGCTTCCACTTGCCCTGTACATTGTCCCAATTCATGTTGGTAATTCTCCTATACGATTGAATACAATTTTTATAGAAATAGTTTGCCAGACAACGGTTGTGTTGCTGAAAACTAGGGTCTATCTTGGTGTAAAGGCGACGGTGTGTTCACACGGTTTGCCAGTGTTGCACTATGTACCCATTGACGGGTAGGTTCAGGGTGTAGGGCTGCCTAGTCGTGCTTTAGGCGGTCATCTATGGTTTTACGGACGCCAGTAAATTCTTTTTCGACCCGTTGGAGCATAGGTTCAACGGCATCACGGCCATCTGACCAGCCTTGTTCAACGGTTTTGGAAAGGCGGTCACGGGCGGCTTTGCTGGTGACAGGGCTAAAGAATAGAGCGATAGTTGCGCCGATTCCTAGCCCAATGAGCAGGCATAAGACCATCAATCGGGTCATGGCTTGTAGGGCATGAGCTTCTGCATCATGGCTGTAGTAAATACGGTCATTGTTCATGGGTTTGTGCATCCTTTGCTATCCAGTAGAAGGGGATAGGGTGACTGCCCCCGAAAAGACGGATGACGGAGTTTTAATCCGCCAAATTTAGCTGTCTGATGTGCGGCGTCCGCTCATCAATATGCGAATCAAGCCTAATAGGATGAGTGCGCCAATGAAGGACACTAAAATGCTCCAGAGGTTAAAGCCGGTGATGCCTTCTGCGCCAAAGGCACTGAGCAGAAATCCACCGATGAATGCACCCGCGATACCGACGATGATGTCAATGAGTAACCCCTGTTGGCGGTTAGTTTTCATGACGATGCTTGCCAGCCAGCCGGAAATCCCACCGACGACGATCCATACGAGCCAACTTACTTGTGGTGTCATTCCATGTACTCCATATACTCCAAGTAAACTTTTGATTTAGGTCTAGGGGTAGTGTATGCGATGTGATGTAAGGTCACACCCACATATAGAGGTATATTTTCTCATTCTTTAGGATGATCTTTCGTAGGGGCGGGGATAAGGGCGACAAAGGTGTCGCCCCTACAATCCATGACCTTGTAGGGGCGAGGTTTACCTCGTCCGTGAGGCGATTTTCAACAGAAATCTACAAAATGCGCTGTGACGTGCCTAACCTGAGTCATTAACTGTCGGTTGGGGTGGAAGGGGTGGCTATTGTAATGAGGGGGATATTGCCACAGTCGCCTTGACGAATGAGGTCTGAAGGGGGCAACCATGCGGTTGTGTCGTTGGAACTGGTATTAATTTGCCACCAAAGTTGTCCAACGGTGTCGGTGGTGCGCCCGGTGATGGTGATTTCTTGGTTGATGGGTAGGGTTGTAATTTCGGTGGCGTTAAAGTCTGGCGCTGTGTAGACGCTGTAGCTGTTGGTGGTGGCGACCACAAAGCACCTGATGACGACGTTGGTTGGTGTGGCGGTTGTTCGGGGTTGTGGGCTAGTTACAATGCCAAAAGGGGTGACAGTGGGCGGTAGCGGGGTAATGGTGGGTTGCAGGGCGATTTGTTCCGCTGTGGCGGTTTGTTGGGCGGCGAAGGTGGCACTGCCTTGTTGGAGGACGGCGAGAAAGATCAGCCCTGCTATGGCGATGATAAAGACGGTTAGCACCGGAATGGCGATCATCCGTGTGCGGGGGTTGGTAAACACTTGAACGATGCTGGATGTGCCGGTTTTGTTGTTGGTTCCAGCACGCGGGGTTTGAACGACCGTGCCGCGAGTGGTGCGCTCTAGGGCGTCTTGGAAGGCTTGAGCAAAGGCGATGGCGGTAGGATAGCGGTTTTGGGGGCGTTTTTCGAGGGCTTTGAGGATGACGGTGTTAAAGGCTTGATGCAAGTCTGGATTTTTTTCGGTGGGGTGAGGCGGTTCTTTTTGGGTGTGGGCAATCATGATTTGGATGTAGCCGCCTTCGGCAAAGGGGAAGTAGCCGGTGGTGAGCAGGTAGGCCATAACACCCAGCGCGTAGACATCGGCGCGGCGGTCTATCAGGCGTTCGGCGTTGACTTGCTCTGGGGACATATAAAAGGGGGTGCCGATTTGCATCATGGTTTGGGTGAGGCGTTCGTTGTTGGGGTCGTCTACGTCGGTTTCAAGGATGCGGGCGATGCCAAAATCGGTAATGGCGTAGCGGGAATCTGGATAGACGAGGATGTTTTCAAGTTTGACATCTCGGTGGACGATGCGGCGCTCATGGGCGTAATGGAGCGCGCTAGAAACTTGGCCGATAATGTCGTTGGCTTGTTCTAGGGTGACACGGGGGTTGCTTTTGAGCAGTTTGGCAAGGCTACCGCCAGAGACGTATTCGCTTTCGATGTAGGGGACTTCACGGTTACCATGACGGACGGAATCTACAGAGAAGACGGGGACGATATTGGGGTGTTTGATATTTATGCCGATGTTGGCTTCACGCTTGAAGCGCTCGATGATGGTCGGTTCTTTGACGTGTTCATCACGAAGAATCTTTAAGGCCACTTGACGCTTGGTTTGGGTGTTGGTGGCACGCCAAACGACAGCCATACCGCCTTCGCCGACGATTTCGTGGAGCAGGAAGATTCCAAAGGTTTTGGATGGGCTACTCATGAAAGTTACTCCTATCGTCCAATGAGGGCGCGGCGCAGTTCACTATAGATTTGGGCTGGGATGGATATGGCGGTGGTGAGGGTACCTCGTTCGCAATAGGTGTTGTGAATTTCAACAATTGGGTCAGCGACTTCATCCACAAGGTCGTTGTTGGCGGTGTAATCGGCAATGCCTGCTTCCATGCCTGCCATGAGCGCGCTGTAGACTTCGTTAAAAATGCCACAATTGAAGCTGGTGGGCAGTTGGCTGTTAAGCCGTGCCAATAACGCAGAAGCAGCAGGGAGCGCAGTCGCGGCAGGGGTTGGGGTGTTGGTCGCCGTCTGGGTGAGGGTCACGGTTGGGCTGGCGGTGGCAGTTGCCGTGAGGGTTGGGGTGGTGGTTGGCAACGGTGTGCGGGTATGCGTGGCGGTTGGCGTACTCGTTGGTGTATTGCTGGGTGTTAGAGTAAAGGTCGGCGTACTGGTGGCCGTTGGCGTATTAGTGGCGGTAAATGTTGGGCTTGGGGTGACATTCGCCGGAAGGATGCTCCCGCGAGAGGTGGGGGTGCTGCTTGGGGTATTGGTCGCGGTAGGGGTGTGGGTTGGGGTAAGTGTAAAAGTCAGTGTTAGAGTAGGCGTATCGCTTGGGGTAGAGGTGGGTGGCCGACGGGTACTGGTGGGCGGGCTGTCGGTGGCAGTAACGTTGTCAATGATGAATGCGCTAGTGGGGGGATTGTTTTCGTTGCCGTTGCCGTTTTGGTTGCCGTTCCCGCTACCGATGCCAATACCGATAGCGACGGCAAGCGCAATCAGCGTCACCACTGCAATGAGAGAAATCACGCTGTTGGTGACGTTGGGGTTGCGTTTGGGTGATCGCGCAGGGATGGTAGGATCAACAACAGTGCTTGGTTCAGGTATTGTGGTACGCCCTAGAGGTGGCGTCTGCCCAGTTGCGGCGCCCATGTCGGTTTGATTGCCAAAGAGATTCCCTTGCGGGACGTAGGTATATGGGGGTGGCGTTACCGATTGTAGCGGCACGGCAACATCTATCAATTGACCGGGCGGTTTTGTCACACGTTCCACAACGGTGAATGCCCCAGAGGGAAAGTTGATCGGCGTGCGCGGGCGTTGGGGTTGATGGGTGCCGATGATCGGCAAGGCAGAAAGATTATAGATGTTAATCAAGTATTCAAGGTCGTGGTAGAACTCTAAGCAGGTGTCATAGCGATCATTGGGGCGTTTTTCGAGCGTTTTTTGGATAATCGCGTCAAATTCGGCAGGAAGTTGAGGGTTATAGAGGGATGGGTTTTTGGGGATAGTAGATTCATGTTGTTGCATAACGGACTTTGTATTGCCGTCAAAGAGCAATTGTCCCCCAGTGAATAGCCAATAGGTGATGACGCCCAGTGCGTATTGGTCAGACTTGGGGCCGGGTCGCCCTCCAACGGCTTGTTCGGGGGACATATAAGCCGGCGTGCCGAAGCTTTCCCCAAGCATGGTCATTTCGTTAGACAGGTCACGGGCAATGCCAAAGTCGGTGACGAGCGGGTGTTCAGCGTTCCGCATGAGGATGTTGTCGGGCTTGAGGTCGCGGTGAATGATATCGCGGGCATGAACGTACTCTAGGGCGTTGGCAATTTGATGGATAAGGTGGAGGATTTGACCAAAGGTGTAGCTAAAGCGGTTTTTCCGGCAGAGTTCCGCTAACGTCCCAGACTCAACATATTCCATTGCGTAGTAGAGGCGTTGATCCACTTCACCGGAAGCCAGCGATTTGATGATGTTCGGATGGTCGAAGCCTTTTAGAAGGTTGATTTCTGCAAGGAAGCGCTCGCCAACTTCATGACCGATGAAATCTGGCTTCATGACTTTGAGGGCGACAGGTTCATCGGTGGCGATGTGGCGCGCCTTGTAGACATCGGCAACGCTGCCTTTACCGATTTTCTTTTCTAGGATGAAGTCCCCGATTTGGGGATGTTTGTCAATGAATGCGTCGGTCATGGTTTTGGAATCATCGGCTCTGTGAGAAAAAGGGTAAACGGCATCGGGATGACGCCCTTATTAAGATGCAGATTGGGCTATAAGGCATTACTCAAGCTGCGTTGGTCGGGGCATCCTTGAAACGGCGTGAAGCCCGGGAGCCGAGGACAAGCGTCACGGCTGTCTGAAATACCATCACGGTCTGCGTCGGGCGGTGGTGGCGGCGGTGTAAAGGTCGCTGTCGGCGGTGGGGTGGGCGGCGGCATCAGGTCAGTCACGCAGGCCAAGCTCTGGTTGGCGCGTTGAACGACTTCATTGTAATAGATGACTTCGGCATTCGCGGCGTTGAGCGCTTGACTTTCTATGGCGGTGTTAGTGTCTAGGTTAAGGGTGAGTTGTTGAAGGGTGTCAAGCGTTTGTTGTGTGGCGCCGTTATTGGTGCTGTACTGGCAAGTGCCTTCAAAGCAACTGGCAGAAATCTGGCGCGGGGTTTCATAGCGCAAGGACATACAAGAGCCAGAGACAGAAAACGAGATGTTTGGGGCGTTTTCTAGGGTGAAGGTGGCATTAGCATAGTTGCCGGTGTCTATCAGTACGTCGCTGCCTTCAAATAGGGCAACGGAAAGGGCGTTGTTTTCTACGCTGTTGATGATGATGCTGGTGTTGGGCTGTGCAAAGAGAATGCCATCTTGGAAGGCGTCGTTTCCGGTGTGGTTGATGTTGAGTACGCCGTATTCGTCGCCATAGACCAGCGGGTCATTGAGGCGAATGGAAGTGATGGGCTGTGCGTTGGGGTCAGAGGTATAGCGAAATGCTTGGGCGATTTGTTCAGGCTCTAGGGTAGGGCGCGGGGTGGGGCTAGGGGTTGGGGTGGCGGTGGGCAGTTGGGCAATGGCAGTTTGGATGATGCTTTCGGCTTCTAGCGTCATCGCGGCAATGCGGGTGGGTTCTTGCACTTCTTCCACTTGTTGACGGTTGAACAGGTTGAAGGCCACTAAGCCAACCGTGAGGACAAAGAGGGCGACGACTGTGACGATGATCCCGCGCATGGATCGGTTCGGTTGAGCGCTGCCCCCTACCCGATTGATGGGGACGTTGATCTGTTGGCGCTGGAAGGGCGTTTGTAAGACGATGGCAGACAGGTTATCAGTAGTGCCACGATTGAGGGCGGCATTCACTAGCGTTGCAGCGGCTCCGTCGCCATCAATGCCGGCGATGGTGGCTTGGATTGTGTTTTCATCGAGTAGGTTAAGCCCCTCACTGGCGATGAGAATGGCATCCCCTGTGTTGAGCGGGTAGCCGTCACTGCCGCGTTTGAGGGCTTTTTGGAAGTCGCCTTTGGTGCCGGGGTAGAAGCCTATGTCCGCAGTGAGGACGCTCGGTTGCCCCAAAAAGCGGATCAGATCCGTGGGGTTGCCCGCTGCTCCGCCGGGGATGAGCGAGGCTAGGTTGGCGCGGGTGTGGTCGAGCGTGATTTGATACAAACGCCCTTCTTGGTGGATGTAGAGGTAGATGCGGTGTTTGCCGACGTTGGCAACATAGAATTGCTGACCGTTGACGATCACCCCAAGGGTCATCGTGACGAGAACGGGGTCTGCACTGACGCCGTAGGCGGCGTTATTCTGTTGGGCGAATTGATAGACGCGCTCATTGGCAATTTGGAAAGCCCGCTGGAGTAATTTGGGGATGTTGGTTTCGGTGCTTTGTTGAAGCACTTCCAACACAGAACGTACTGCCCCTTGTGCGGCGGTAAGCCCATGAATGCCATTCCCGTGTGCAACAATGCCAATGGTCAGGGATAAGTTGGCGGTGGTAATAATAGAGACCGACTGCGCCACGTCGCTGTTGGTTTTGGCGTTTCCGGCTGTGGTGGCTGCGCCAGTGATTATATTCAAGATAACACCCCCCGACTCACTTGGTCACGATATTCAAAAAATTTGCTATTCCGCGCAAGGTTAGGGTTGCGCCAGTGCTAAGTCTGTAGTGTACCCAATAGCTTGTTCAGTGACAAAAAGTGATAAGATCACAAATCTTTGTAGCTTTCTGGTTGGGAACACGATAACATTTCATGAAGTGTATGCGTTTTTGCCTGTTTTGGGGAGGGAAGACCATGAGAAAGCGGTGGATATTCTTTAGCGCGGTATACGTTATGCTGTTTTTGGGCTATTGGACAAAGATTAATGTGGGGGCGGTGGCGGCGCAACTGCCCCCGGTCAACAGTTGTAGTGACATTCGTTTTTTAATGAGCCAAAATATTACTCCGTATGACCTGCCTTTGGGCGGTGGAACATTGACTGCACGCGGGGGCGCGAACGGGAATATTGTAGCGGGCGGGTATGCCGATTTTTGGTCATTCACCGTCACAGAGGAACAAGACTTTAATGCGGTGTTTGCGTTACAGGCGCAAGACGGCGCAGCATTAGAATATGCGTTATTCAGAGGGTTAAACCGCCTTACACCGTTTACGGCTGCGGGAAGCGCAATTACTTTTAATATGCGGCAGACTGGGAGCTATACGGTTGTGGTGCGGCGCGTCCATGTGAGTGACACCCGTGACACGGCCTATAGTTTGTCTTTAGACAGTTCTGGGGGGATTGGCGCGCCCACCGTGCCAGAGATTCGAGATACGGCCAATAACCAGCCGTTTGGTCAAGGAACGGCAAACGCGCCGCGATTGCTGAACGGGGTGATTCAGATGCGGCTGGAAGCGGAGGATGTGCGCTTTCAGGCGGGTTCAATCAATCAGGTACAGACGCGCAATGGCACAGCATCGCAGGTGTTTATTCAGAATCCAGAAACAGATTCGACGAATGCCTATACATTGAATGTGGATGCGTGGGTAGACCGCTTGTATATGCTGGCAGGAGACTTGGCGGCCAGCGGCACGTTAGAAGCCGGTCAGCGCACGTATTTCGTCCAGCGTTGGGATTTTGAGGCGCGGATTGGTGAGGGGACGGCGGTACAGTCTGCATTGAGCAATATCACGTTCCCGGACAACACGAAGGTAATCGTAGACTGGAACACAGTTCAAGGGATTTGGGTGCTTGAGGAGTGTGTGGGCTTTCGACTATACGATGGGCGGACGTTCGTAGGCGCGTTGACCGCCGGACGACCGGATGCAAGCACTGGGCAGCCTGTTGACCCTAACTTTGCGCGGCGGGTGGAGGCAACCGGGACGTTAGACGCCTTTGGCCTAACTTTGCACACGCTATTGGCAGACGGCACGCCACAGCGCTATAGCTTGGCGTTGAATTGGTTGGGGGTACGGGCGGGGTCTGAGGTGACGTTGCAAGACGGGGTGTATGCGATTGCTTATGAAGATAGCCGTGATCTTTCGATTCAGTCTAGTGATTTAACGCTTCAAGGCACAGCACAAGAGACGACGGCGACGCCCCGCTTAGATGCTGAACTGCGCGATGTGGCGGCTACGGTGGCGCTGGACTGGACGAATATTAACCGCTTTGGATTGAATGCGGACACGATCGCGTTGCGGTTTACGGATGCACCACGCGGGGAAACCAGCCGTAGCGCGCTGAATTTAGAGCGCTTTTCGGCATTGAATGATGTGATTGACATTCGTTACAAGCCTGCAACGCCGGATGCCAATAATGCCGCCAGTCAGCTAGGGGAACGGCGGCTGTTGTTGCCGCGCAGTGAAGGCTATGTCGAGTTGGTGACGCCCGCAGGCTTACCGTCAGTAGATGGGGCGGCGTTGCCGGATATGGACGGGTATTCGCCGCGTGGCCTGAATAATACAGGGGGGGAGTGTTACCCGGCCAATACTATTTTGGCGGCGGCCAACTGCCCCCCGAACGGCCACCCGAACGCGGCCAATGGGAATTTGTGGCTGTCGTTTACCGATCATATTGCCAGCGGGGATTTGTTCGATTTGACGTTGAGCCGCAACTATAACAGTCGGCTGGCGGCGGTAGATAGTCCGTTTGGGTTCGGCTGGACGACGGATTATCTGCTGGACTATACGATAGCGTTTGACCCTACAACAGCGTCGCGGCCTGTGACGCCGGGGCTAACGTACCCAGTGGCGCTGGATTTGACATGGGCGCCACGCGGCTATGTGACGTTCATCACGGCAACGGGGTCGCGCCATGTGTTCACGATCCCTAACGGGAATAGCTTTGAAAGCGGCGAAATGCGGGCGTTGACGATGCCGGGTTGGAGGCTGACGTATCCTGAACCGAATGCGTTGCGCTGGGTGTTGCAACAGAATAACGGCGCCACTTATGAGTTTGACCGCGCTGGCAGGCTGCGGCGCTATGGCATTGACCCGGATTTAAGCGGGCGGGCGATTTCGATTGATTACCCGTATGCAGAATTGACAGGAACGGGCGGGCTAGGCGAACGCCCGGTAATTATCACGGATGCAGCCAGTTTGCGGCAGTTAGAACTTTACTACGACAGTCAACATCATATTGTGCGGAGTATTCTGCGCGATTTAACGACCAATGGCGATGCAGCAGCATGTAATGCAACAGAAAATTGTTTTGAAACGCGCTACACCTATCAAGATGGGTTCTTGACCGAAGTGACCTATGCCGATGGGAGTGTGGGGCGGTATGGCTATGATGGGGGACGTTTGGTAGAAGTGGCTGACCCGCACGCGCCGATTGCACCGTCTATGGTGTATGGCTACAGTCCGAATGGGGACATTACCAGCGCGCAGATTGCGACGCCAGAGGGGTTAACGAACTGGCGTACACTGACCTACAAAGGGACAAATACCACCCGCGAAGTGACGGTTGTAGATGACTTGAACGCGGCGCGCGATTACACCTATACCCTAGAGGCTTTAGAGTTGCGGCGCACGGGGAACGCTTACACATTGGCTGAAGAAACCAGTCCGTTGGCCGACCCAAGCCAGAGCAGTTACTTGCAGAACGTGCCGGTGCAATATGCGTGGGAAAATGGCCTGCTACGGCAAGAGATTCCGCGTATTTTGGGCGCACAGATTGGGCGCAATGGCTCTGATTATGTCTATACGACCAATGGGGATATTGCCTGCATCGCGTGTAATTTGCGCGGTCAGCCCGAATTGCGGATGACGTTTTCCCCCACGCCGGAAGAAGTGGCGGCGCGCCATTACCCGAGCACGATTAACTATAACGACGGCTCTAGTGAGACGTTTGATTACAACGCCAATAATCTCGTGGATAAGCATACAGACCGTAACGGCGCGGTCTATGACTATGAATGGTCATCCGCAGCACCGTATCAAGTGGTCAGCCGCACGCGACAATCTGACGGGGTGAGGGAAAGCTACACCTATAACGCGGTGGGGCTAGTCTTGACGATGACGGTAGATCGCTTAGACACCACTGGTGCGGCGTTGGGTGCACCGCGCACGGTGAGCTATACGTATGATGGGCTTGGGCGTGTGTTGGCAATGACCGATGATACGCTTGGCACGTATGCGGTGGGGTATCCGTTGCCACAGCAAGACGCCAACGGGGAAATCATCCGTACGGTGATTGTGACCGACCCGACTGGGGTGGCGACAAGTTCGCTGTATCAGCTCAACAATCGTTTGGTGGCACAGGTGGTGATGGCGGGTGAAACGGTCTTACGCCAGACGGTGTACCGCTATGATATTTTAGGGCGGTTGTTGGCTGAAGAACGTTGGTTAAGTGAGGGAGAAACGAACCGCCCGATTGCCACGACTTACCGTTATACGCTGGTAGATACGATTGATCCGTTGTTGCCGGGCGAGCCGCCCATCACGCTGCGCGGGTATCAGGTGATAAGCAACAGTGAAGCAGCCGGAACGACGACCTACTATTATGATGCGTTGCACCGCTTGCGGCGGGTGATTGATCCGCAACAGCGGTTTACCGATTATCGCTATGAGTATGCAGGGTTGAATCAGCCGTTTGGGGAACAAATCGTCCAACGGATTAAGCTAAGTGGTGAAAATGCGGCGCGCGAACGGCGCTATACGTTTGGGACATTGCGCGAACTGCGCGAAATCCAAGAGGCTGACCTGCGCTGGACGCTTTACTATGATGGTGAAAGTACACGCCCAACCGTGTTAGAGCCAAGCGTGGGGAATCGGCGGGTGGCGGTGCAAAGTATCAATTGGGGTGAATATGGCTATTCGCAGGGGCGGCCTGTTGGCGTGCGTGTGGTGCAGGGGCCAGTTGAACTGTTCACTGACTTCGATGTACCTGCCGACCATACACCGAATTTGCGCGTGACGTATGATGTGACAGGCGCACCGACACAAATCTTTAGAGGCCGCACATCAAATTTGACCAGCCCTAATGGGGATGTCATCAGTGTGGCGTACTGCCCAGATGCCGCCGGGACGATACGGCATGTGTACGGGTTGGATGGGCAAGCGGCTAGTTGTGAGGTCGGGGCAAACTTTAGCCAACAGTTTATCTATGATGCCGCCGGGCGTTTGCTGCGCGCCGATGATGAGTATGGGCAGCGGACGCTGGCGTACTATCCGTTGCCAGAAGCACACGTTTGGGAAGTGATTGTAGACCTCACTGACCCGCTGACGAATGCAACCTACAAGTGGACTTTGCGCTACAACGGCGTGGGGGAAATCCTGTATTGGTTGGACGAGTACGGGACGGAACACGCTTACACCTATGATACGTTGGGGCGCTTGACGACAGTAGTGACCGCCCAACAGCCAGAGGCGTCTTATACGTTTACCTACAACGACGCCAACCTGCTCACACAGGTACAAGACGGTGCCGGGCGCGGGACGGCTTATAACTACAATGAGCGGAACTTGGTCATCAGCCAGCTAGACATCCGTACCGCGCAGGCGTTTAGCTATGCCTATACGCCAACCGGGCGCTTGAATACGGTGATCGCACCGCAGGGAGAAACGACGACCTACCGCTATGAAGACCCGAACGACCCTACACGCTTGACCAGTGTGATTGATCCTTCTGGGAGTGAGCGGCGCTTTAACTGGAACGATGAGAATAACGAGTTGATCTATACCGACCCGTTAAACCGCACCAGCAGCTATTTGTTCGATGGAACGGGGATGCTGTGGCGGATCAACGATGCGTTGCCATTGCCGACTAACGCGACACCTTACCGCGTGATTGAGTTACGCCACGACAGCGCAGCCAACTTTACCGGATGGTTGATGACGACCAACGACGGGGAACAGAATGCAGCACGGCGCTTGACGCTCACGCCCGATAACGGCAATGGCTTTGTGGTAACCGAACCACGCATTACCGGCTGGTCGCAGGCGTTGGGCTATAGCACGCAGGGGTTACAAACCCAAGTAGGGGATTTGGTCTTTGACTATGACCCGCTGTATCGGTTACAACGGCTGCAACCGTTGGATGATCCAGAAACGGCATGGTCACTGAACTGGACGACTGGCGCCACTAGCGTGATTGTTGACCAACCGTTTGGCGACGCCCAAACGCTGACATTCGACTTTTTAGGGCGCTTGATCCAGCGGCAGGTGGCCGGCGTAGAAACGCGCTTTGGCTATACGCCAGACACAGCCAACGCCATTACGACGCTGACGGTTTCCCATCCCGTACTGGGGGAACGTCAATATGTGGTTTCGCCGGGGGATAGCCGCCGTAACTTGCCACCTAGTGTAATACTCAAGGCGTTTGGGCAAGAGGTGACTTACAACTATGATTTGGCGGGACGGCTGACAGAAATCTTTGCGCGGGTGTGCAGCCAACCCGCGATTGCCAATATTGCGGATTGTAGCGACGGGATTTGGGAAAGCCGCTCACGGCTAGAGTATGACGCGGGGGGGCTATTGACCCAAGCGATTGACGCCGACGGACACCGTGAAACGTTCAGCTACAACAATGCGGGCGAATTGGTGACATATCAGGCGGTGAACGGGCGCTCGTTTAACTATCGTTATGATGGGGCGGGGCGATTGGTGAGCGTGACCAACGTCACAGGCGGCAAGTTGTTGCTGGCCTACGATACTGCGGATAACCTGACGGGCATTTGCCGTACACGGTCTGATGCGAGTGATGTGTATGAAGATTGTTTAGGTAGCGGCACAGAGGTCTTAGGGATGGCGTACGACGCCTTAGGCCGCTTGCGGGAAAAGGCCTTCCCGAATGTGGGGGGGAACGGTGGGCGCACAACGGTGGCGTATCAGTATGCGCCGAATGGACTGTTGGCGGGCTATGATGCGGTTAGCTTGAGTTATACCGCGCTAGGCTTGATCGAAACGCTGGATTTGGGCGGCGGGACGGCTTACACGTTTGGCTATTCGGACTTGAATCAGTTGGCCGAAGTGGGAGATTTGGCCTTTGGCTATGATGACCAAGGGGCAACCAACCGCGTTACCGTAGGACGGCAGGAATTGACCTATAGCCGTGACCTTGCGGGGAATTTGACAATCACCGACAGCACAGGGCGTACGATTCAGTACACGGTGAATGATCGCGGGTATGTGCAACAGGTGGACGCCGACGGCCAACCGTTGTTTGTGGGCTATCCGGGGGCGCAAAACGATTTAGAGTTGATCTTCCCAGATGGGACGGCGGCATCACAATTTGGCGATGTGCGCGGGTTTGTGCGCGATGTGCTGTATTTTGGTAGCTCTAGCTTGACGATCTATAACCAACCGGACGCGCTAGGGTTCTTCCGCACACAAAGCCGCGAACTGCTGGACAGCGGGATTGACTACAACATTGTGGCGGGCTATGACAATGATGACCGCCCGGTAACGTTGCGCGTGACTGACCGCCAAGGGTTGCAGGTGTTATATACATTGGCGTTGACGTATGACGGTTTTGGGCGGCGCAACATCGAAACGCGGCAGTTTAACGACGGTGTGCAGGTGATTTTGCGGCACGATTATGGCGACGCGCCAGAACCCGATACACCCAAGCGTACACAACTACAGGCCACACAAATCACCATTGTGCGCCCGTTGGTCGCGGCGGGGATGGGGGTTTGGGGGCTGGTGATCGGTTTGGGCGCGCTGGTGCTGGTCGGGGTCATCCATAACAGATACCCACACTGGCCGCTGTGGGCGTTGATCGGCCAGCGCAGCCAACGAGTAAGCGCAGTCTTGGCAGTTGCGCTAACGGCGCTGATGCTCGGCACAGTGGTTCAGTTGCGGGCGCAACAGTTAGACGACATCTACAACTTGCGCTACAGCTATGACGCCGCGGGGAACGTCGCCCGTATTGAAATAGAAGGGCTTGGGGACTGCGCGCGCTTTGCCTACGATGGGCTAAACCGCCTGACGAACGCGACGTATTCCAACCCGTTGAATAGCGCAAGCGTGGAGGTGAGCGCAGACTATCGTTATGATGCCTTCAACCGTGTGGTGACGTTGGGGGCGACACAGGTGGTGTATCAGGGTGGTACACGCCAGATTCACAGCCTACAGGCGGGTGGCGCTAACTACACGTTTGTGACTAACGCCAATCAACCGCCGTTGATGGTGTTGGATGGCAGCGGCGCGGCAATCACGCTGGTGAGCGATGGGCGCGAAAGACCGCTGCAAGTGTTGGATGCAGAAGGGGCAACCCAAGCGCCGCTGTTGTTCGACTCGTTTGGGCGGCGGCTGTCTTTGGAAAGTCCCGCGCCAGACATCAGCCCATGCCAACTGTCTGGAAATCCGCCGATTCATCCCGCGCTACAGGTACAAAGCCTAATGGACGGGCGGGTATGGGATTCCGCAACGGGGTTGTACTTTAGTGCAGATGGGCGGGCGTATTCGGCAGAGTTAGGACGCTTCTTGCAACGTGACCCGCTCAATACCGATGTGTTGGGGAACGTGTATGACTTCCCGGCGCACGGGGTGGAACTGCCACTACCGCTAGACACGCCTTCATACTCTGAAGGGCTGTATGTGTTGCGCGATGCAGAGGCACAATTGGCGATCAACGAGCGGTTGAGCGCAACGGCAGTACGCAATATCTACGCCAGCGTGTCTTTAGACCCACGCGCTGAAATCACGCAGGATTTAGACGAGGCCAGCGCACAATATGAGGAAACGCTTCAGCAATTGCTGGTCTTCCCAGAGTGGTTAGCCACACGCTATAACCTGACTGCACCAACGCTTGATCCGCAAACAGGGTATGTTGTGGTCTACAGCGACCGAACCGTAGCGCAGGGCGGGCTAAGGGGGGATTCCCCCAATATGGTGCCGTTACGGGTGCCAAACTGGTCGGCGCTGTTAGATCAACCGCAATGGAACACGGCTGCGATTGTAACGCAGTTGGGGGCAACCCAAACGGCAAACGCTAACCGCTTGTTCCAGCCTTATGCACGCGGGAGTTGGGTGGTTGCACCGCCAAGCGTGCTAGACGGGTTTAGCCTGCCAAGCGTGCCAGTGGCTTTGGACTACAGCGCAGAGGCGGTGTTTAATTCGCTGCCGCGCACGTTGGAAACGCCCCATCGGGCGGCGGCGCTGTTGGATGTGGTAGAAGCGGTTAATCAGTTGCCAGAAACGCCGCTGACAAGCCACATCGAAACGGCCTTAGCACAGGCACTACCGCAAGCGCCAACCTTACCGCCAGAATCGCTAGAGGCGTGGCGTGCAACTTACTTCACAAACAACTCGTTTGGGATAGAGGGGGCGATCCAAGAGGTTTTGCCGCCGCTGCCAGAAACGCCGTTGTACCGAATTGGCACAAACCCGACATGGCTGTTTGTGGTTGAATAAGCTGTTTTTAGGTGGGCATTCTGGACATCATTATTTCTGTAGGGGCATGGCGCGCCATGCCCCTACACACAACCCGGTATGTGTTGTCATAATGCCAACCTACGTTTGATAGAATCGCCCTGTTCTATCCCGTGAGAATAGGTGCATTCGTATGGGATTTAGGGTATATTAACTGTAAATATCCTTGTCGTTGTGAGGAAGGTGGCACATGTCCAGTCAATTCCCTGTTTTTGCCAAGTATCACGTCGAGCGCCAACTGGGTGAAGGCGGCATGGGCTTTGTTTTGCTGGCGCGCTCACGGGAAAACAGCCGCTGGGTGGCACTCAAGATTTTGCGCCCAGAGTTTAACGGGATGCGTTGGCGCTTTGAGCGTGAAGCGCGCATCATGAAACAGTTGCGCGACGCAGGCGTTTCTAACATCGTGACCATTTACGATTATGGCGTGGCGAATGACGGCCAGCATCATTACATTGCCATGGACTATATTGACAACGGCTCGTTGAAGGATGTCCTAAAGGGGCGTTTGTTCACGATCCAAGAGACTTACAGCATACTGAGGATGATTTTACCGCCGCTGCATCACGCCCATCAAATGGATATATTTCACCGCGACCTCAAGCCGAGCAATATTCTGATAGATCGTCAGGGGCAAGCCTACCTTGCCGATTTTGGTGTGGCGACTGACCCAGACCTGAACAACCCCCAAACAAAATTGATGAACGCGGTCATTGGCACGCCCGCGTATATGTCCCCAGAGGCACACAAGGGCTTTAAGGTGACCCCCGCCGATGAAGTCTATAGTATTGGGGTGACAGCCTTTGAGATGTTGGTGGGCAAGGTTCCGCGTGAACTTGACCGCGACAAGGCGTTTCATTACA
>JBMOFU010000019.1:0-24594 GCA_049318725.1 Phototrophicaceae bacterium
ACAACTTTACGGCAGCGTGCTGATTGTCGGCAGCCTTGTCTTGCTAGAGTTACGCTTGCCGCGCCGTAAAGCTGCACAACCCGAACCGATCATTAGTGGATAACCCTAAAACACCAACCCTGCAAAGGCATCTTTGATGAATCGTTACATCCGTAATGGGATTTTGTTTGCCGTGTTATCTGCAACGGGCTATGGCTTCTTCCCAATCTTCACTAAGCTGATTTATCGCTACAGCCCAGACTTCACCGCTGTAGATATTGCCGGTTGGCGCTTTTTGCTCACCGTGCCGTTGGTGTGGTTGATGCTGACGGTGCGTAACAGCTTGATCCATAACCCAAACGCCCATGAAGCACTTCCGCGTTGGCGTTTGATGGGTTTAGGGTGTATTTTGGCAATCGGCGCGGTAGCTGCCTTTTACGGTCTAGACCTGATTGACGCCAGCCTGTATGTGATGCTGTTCCGCATGTACCCCGTGTTGGTGGTGATCTTTTCGCTCTTTTTGGGTGAACGGCTTAGTTGGAACGGTTGGCTGGCGTTGAGCGTGGTGATGGTTGGGGTTGCGCTAATGGTCTATGATCCCAACACCACGCTAGACCTATCTAGCAAGTTGATACAGGGGACGCTGGTCGCGTTGGTCAACGCGGTTGTGATCGCGCTCTACACCATCGGGCAGGGGCGCTTGATGCAACATCACCGTGCAAAGGCGCGTGCCGCCGCATGGACGTTCACCGGGACGTTATTCGCCGTCGTGCCGTTGGTGTTGTGGCAGGGCTTGCATCTCCCTCACCTGCCGACGCTCGCCGCGATTTTGGGTTTGGTGATATTTTCTACTATTTTGCCGCTGTTCTGCATCTATCAAGCGCTGGAACGGATTGGGGCATCGCGCTTTGTGATTGTCGGCTCGTTAGAGCCGTTCTTCACGTTAATCTGGGCGTACCTGTTGTTGGGCGAGCGCTTTCATAGCCACTGGCAAATTTGGGGCGGGGTGTGTATCGTAGGGAGTGTCTTGTTGCTAGAGATGCCCAATTTACTATTCCGCACACCGAAGCCTGTTCGCGCAGTGAGTGCCGCCGGAGATTGACCTGCCGCCATGCCCCAACATAATAGCCCGCCCCCCATGATGCGCCTGTGGTTGCTGCATAACCGTCACGGGCGCATGACCAGCGACCAATGGCTGATCTTGGTCACCGAGCCGCTATTGCCCATCATCCTCTTGATAATCCCCGTGTTGGCGGTGGCAGCGCACCCTGCCGGGCGTTTGTTGTGGCGGGCGGGTGGGGTGGCACGCTGGCTCTTGCCTGTGTTGGCGCTGGCGGTACTGGTGATGCTGTTGCTGCGCGCACGCCGTTATGCAGGGATGGCGCTACAACAGGCTGTCTTTTACGGGCAGAATCCAGCGCCGTTTGCCCAACGCTGGCGACGTAAAACTACCTTGCTGAATACATTGGGTCATCCGTTTTCATTTGACAATATTGCAACACCCTCTATTACACTCTCCCCAGATGCCGCCTATCTCGTATATTATCTTGAAGAACGGTCGCGGCGTGTGTTGTTGAGTTTGGCGCCCCTTGAGCATGAAGACGCCGAACAGTGGCAACCGAGCGAGCAATTTTTGCAGCGCCAAGCCAAACGCCTGCGCCGAACCTAATCGCTAACGGCTTGACACCTTTATGATAGGAAATATTGCTTATGAATGGTATGGAACGCCTTAAGGGGCGTATGCTTTATTTCTTTCTGTTGACGTTAGGCTTGATACTGCTGCTGCCCATCTCAGAAATTAGCCAAACGTGGGCGCTGGTCTATGTTGTGTTGTATTCGGTGACGTTGGGCTTTGGCATTTATATCGCCGCCATTGACCGAATGCACTTTTTGGCTACCGCTGCTTCGGGGCTAACCACCGCCATCATCGGCGCCATTTGGGTCTTTCAGGCAGACAATATGCTCTTGAGTTTAGGCAACTATTTATCGCTGGTGCTATTCCAAACGAGCATTATCGTTTTGCTGTTGCAGTTTGTCTTTCGCTTTGGCGAGCGTGTTACAACCGATGTCATTTATGCCGCCGTGACGGTCTACATCATGTTGGGGACGACCTTTACCCCGCTGAATATGTTCATTGAGACGCTTACCCGTATGACGACGGGCGGGGGCGCATGGCAAATTCACTATTCCCCAGAGACGGCCATTAGCTGGCAACAGATGGCTTACTTCAGTTTTGTGACCTTAGCGACAATGGGCTTCGGAGACATCACCCCGATCACCTCATGGGGGCAGATGGCTTCCATCACGCAGGGCGTTATTGGCGTGATGTACACCGCCATCTTGATTGGGCGCTTAGTAGGGCGCTTTGAGACGATCAGTGAAACACGCTAGGCTGGCGCTGATTTTGGCGGTGGCGCTGACTGTGCGCTTGGCGGTTGGCCTCTCTCAAGATGCGCTCACGCCCTATGATCGCCTGTCTGGGGGCGACTCTTGGTGGTACTTGGAATACAGCTACCGCCAAGTGACCGACACGCAAATGGAACCCCCCTCGACTGCGCCAATTTACCTGTTGGTCGTGGGCGGTTTGCGCTGGCTGTTTTATGTGCCTGCCGCAGTAGCGATCCCGCTATTGGCCCCGCCGGGCGGCGGGCTAGATATTGTCTCGGTGGCAGGGCAACCGACGGCAGGCGCGGTGATCGCCCTGCGGGTGATTCAGGCATTGGCAGACACGCTCACCTGTGCTTTTTTGTATCGCATTGCGCGGGCGCTGTGGCAAACGGAATCTGCGGGGTTGATTGCGGCGGGCATCGGCGCGCTTTCGGTGACGTTGATCGTGGGGACGGCAGAAATTGCGACAGAGGCGTTATTCCTCTGTTTTTTCAGCGGGGGGATGGCCGCCTACCTTGAGGCACTCACGCCCGATCAAACGCGGCGGTTTGCGACTCGGCGCTTGCTACTGGCGGGCATCGGGTTTGGGCTGGCAACGCTGACCCGTGCGGCGGCGCTTTTGTTCCCGTTGGGGATTGTCGCTCATGCGGGCGTGGTCTGGTGGCGCAATCGTGCGCGCCCTACAGGGGTACACGTCACAGGGATTTTTGGGCTATTGGCGGTGTATGTGTTGCTGTGTGGCCTGTGGACGGGCTTTTACTATGCCCGTTGGGGAGAATGGGTGATTGGCGCTAAGGGGATGAGCGCGTTTTTCTTCCTCGGTACGCAAGATGATGTGCCAGACCCAGAACAGATAGATGCTGCGTTGGGCGCAACGCCCGCGAACCCGGCCAACGAAGGCGCCTATCTTGAAACAGCGTCGCGGGTGATTGGGGCAGACCTGCGCGGATACCTGTCTTTGCGGGCGCGCAACTTGCTCTCTACCGTGTTACAGCCACACGGCACCGTTGCATTCCCCGGCGATAGCCTGCGCGTGATGGCCGCGCAATGGCTGGCGGAAGACCTCACGGCAGGCGGCTTGACCGCACTCACACGCACGGCTGGATTTTGGCCGAAGCTGGCAATCTATATTTGGCATTTCGGCGGAATCCTTTTTGGCGCTGCGGGCGCTGTGATTTTGCTTTGGCGCACACGCTGGCGCGAAACCCTGCCGCCCTTGGGCTGGATTGCTTACCTGCTCTTGTTGCACTTGCTCCTGCTTGCCTTGCCCCGTTACTTATTCCCGATGATGATCGGGTGGTGGCCGTTGGCGGCAGGCGTCTTTAGTCGGCGGCGGGTTCGTGCATCCGCAACGGGGCATTAGGGCGCGTCAATCGTCGGATCATCGCTGCCTCGTGGGGATATTGCGCGGTCAGTGCCTCGCGTTCCCCTCCCTCATAGTCAGATTCAGTAAAGCCGGGGGTCATGGTCGTTCCCATCAGGGCATACTTGCCGCCCGGCAGCAAAAACGTTCCCTGCCAAACCCCAAGCGGCACCACCACTTGAATCTGTTCGCCAGCCAAGACATTATGACCCAGTATGACATGCTCACTCTGCCCGTTGGGCAACAGCCACAACATCATCACTGGGTCGCCCAAATAGAAGTGATAAACCTCATCGCTTGGCAGGCGGTGCAAGGCTGAAAAACAGTCGGGTTCATCGGTCAATAGATATAAAATCGCGCTGGCGGCGGGCTTCCCCTGTGCGATTTGCATCTTGGAACGATACGTAGAGCGGAAGAAACCGCCTTCAGCCTCTAGGCGCTGGAATCCAAAACGCTGGATCAATTCATCAACCTGTGCGTTAGTCATTCTGCATCCTTCGGGCTGCTTGCTTTCTGTTGCAGGTTGCGTTCTACGCTGTTGAGGCTTTGCCCGCCCAATAAAGATTGGGTGGCCTCGTGATAGTCGCCGCCGAGTGCGCCAGCGGGGGCGCTTTCACCGACTTGGCGCATCATTTCACCCACAGCGCGGGAGTCTCCACTTTCAAAGACAGACAGCATTTGGTTGGCGTTCATGGTGTTATAGGGGTGTTGATGGCTTGGCTTGGCAAGCGTCACGCCGGTGATGATCCGTGTCAGTTCGGTACTGCCACAGGTCGGGCAAGTGGGCGTGTCTGCGCTATAGTCCCGAATGCTTTTATAGGTTAGGCTGATGGGGTTCCCACAGTGGCGGCAATGAAAGTCATAGGTGGGCATTTTGTGATAGTTCCCTTTCCAATACCTTTTTATGGACATGGGTGGGTCTGTTTTTTACAGCCGAAGCCGTAAGGGATGAACTACTGCACCCCCTATCCCATTGCCAAAAGCGTTTGGGATTACTTCGATAGTCCTTCAGCATAAGGGTTGTTGGGTTTATCTCGCTGCTGCACACCTACTTGGTCAATTATAGGAATCCTAGCTTAACCGCAGTGACCGGGCTTTTCACCCTGAGACCGGCAGGTCATCGACACTTACCCTATAGCGAAGCGACTGTACGCTGAATATTTTACGCTCCTCGCGGGTTTGAGGAGCAACCACGTATATTCCGCTGTTAAGGTGCCAGTCCGTGACGCTGCCGCAACGCTTTGACGAGCGCACATAGACAAGGATAAAATACCAGATATACACATAAAATGCAAATTATCCATTGAACGTCTACAATAGCATTGCAGGGTGAAGATTACCCATCACTCTATTCTAAAGGAATCAATCGTTAATGAGCAATCAAACATCGCCGAACAATAGGTTAGAAAATGATAAAAGCACCGTTGGAAGCCGTCAACGGGTATCTTTACGCTTGGCCGCTTCCAATCCGCTAATCACCGTGCTATTGCTGGTGGTGTTGTTTTTCTTGCTGATTGCGCGCCTGAACGCCCCCGAAGATGCCGTGTTGCAGGCGCTAGGGGTGGGTGGGGAGTCTACCCTGCGTGCGGGGTACTATCGCATCATGACCGCCTTACTGTTGACGGCACTCCCACGCGGCGGCGACTTGTGGTGGGCGGCGGGGCATGTGATCCTGAACTTTTACACGCTCTACATTGTAGGCGTTTCTACTGAACGGATTTGGGGGTCGGCGCGCTTTGGCCTGTTGTATCTGCTTGGCGGGGCAACCGGTGCCACACTGACCTTGTTGTTGGTTCCGCTCAACTGGCTGGCGGCAGATCGGGTATTGAGTGGGGCGGTTTATGGTGTGCTGGCGCTGGTCGCAGGGGAATTGGTCTACCTGTACAAGCACCGACGGCTTTACCGCGCACAGGGCAACCTGCGCCGAAATTACCTGATTGGTTTGGCTGTGTTGAACGGGGTTGTTGGCCTGTTTTTGCCGCAACAGGTCAGTTGGCTAGGGATGCTCGGCGGGTTGGCAGGGGGGGCGCTGTTGGCGGCCTTTATCAGTCCGTTGCATATGCCGCGACCTCACCCCACCGAAGCGGGCGTGTTGCAGGGGGAAGACATCAACCCGCTACGGGCGCGCCTGATTTTCTTGGCGCTGTATATCACAGGAGTATTGGGCTTGGTGTTGATTAGCCTTGCCTTGATGAGCCGTTGAGCAGGGGGCGCACGCCATACCCCGGTTATCCTTCTGCGTTTGATGCAATCGCCCTGTGATGGGGCAAGGAAAACCCTGCTCCATCGGCTATAATCTGCTTTGGTTGAACTCACGCCACACCAAAGGAGATTATGATTTTGGATATTGAAGCCCTTTTAACCCAATTGACCTTAGAAGAAAAAGCCGCGCTGTGTACTGGGGCAACGGCATGGACGACTGTCGCAGTAGATCGGTTAGGTATCCCTGCTATTTGGGTAGCAGACGGGCCGCACGGCCTCCGCCGCACAGAGACCATCGCCAGCCGCACCAGCTTGCCCGCCACCTGCTTCCCCACCGCCTCTGCGCTTTCTGCCACATGGAATACCGACTTAATCCGCGATTTAGGCGAAGCCCTAGCCACGGAATGCTTGGTGTTGGGCGTGGATGTGCTGTTAGGGCCGGGCGTCAACATGAAGCGTACCCCGTTATGTGGGCGCAACTTTGAATATTTTTCTGAAGACCCCTATCTTGCTGGCACGTTGGCAACCGCCTTCATCCAAGCGGTGCAGAGCAAGGGTGTGGGAACGTCCCTCAAGCACTACGCCGCCAATAATCAAGAAACCAACCGCATGAGCGTGAGCGCAGAAATTGACGAGCGCACCCTGCGCGAAATCTATTTGCCTGCCTTCGAGATGGCGGTCAAGCAGGCGCAACCTTACACCGTGATGTGTGCCTACAACCGTGTCAATGGTGTCTATGCCAGCGAACACCATGCACTGCTAACCGAAATCCTCAAGGATGAGTGGGGCTTTGACGGCGTGGTTGTGTCCGATTGGGGCGCGGTGCATGACCGTGTGGTTTCGCTTCAGGCCGGGCTAGACTTTGAAATGCCCGGCAACCGTCCAGACCGCGTACAGTCGGTGATTGATGCCGTCAACAACGGCCAGCTAGAAATGAGCGTGTTAGACGCGGCAGTACGCCGTATGTTGCGCTTGGTCAAACGGGCGCAGGTCACGCCAAAGGGCGGCGGTCAAATTCCGGTGGACGCCCATCATGCGCTGGCGCGCCAGATTGCAGCAGAGGCGATTGTGTTGCTGCAAAACTCTGATGACATCTTGCCGCTCAAGAGCGGGCAGTCGTTGGCCGTGATCGGTTTGGCCGCGCAAGTGCCAGTCTATCAAGGGTCGGGTAGCTCTAAGATCAACCCCACCCGCCTTGATATTCCGCTGGAAGAAATCCGCAAGTTGGCCGGGTACGCAACGGTCAGCTATGCAGAGGGATACACGGCACTGGATGAACTGCATCCCGCGTTGATTGATGATGCAGTGATCTTGGCACAGGCGCACGATGTCGCGCTGTTATTCGTTGATCTGCCCGAATCGAAGGCCTCAGAGGGGATAGACCGCCCAGATTTGCGCCTGTCTGCCCAACAAATTCTCTTGATTCAAGCCGTGTGCGACGCGCAACCCAACACCGTTGTAATCCTCAATACGGGGTCTGCGGTGGATATGCTCGACTGGGTAGACTTGCCCGCAGGCGTGGTGCAAGCGTGGTTGAGCGGCCAAGCCAGCGGTGGGGCAATCGCAGATGTCTTGTTCGGAGTGGTGAATCCGTCTGGACGGCTGGCAGAAACGTTCCCGCTTCAGCTAGAAGACACGCCCGCCTATATCAACTTCCCCGGCGACAATGACCTTGTACGCTATGGCGAAGGCGTATTTATCGGCTACCGCTATTACGATACGCGCCGCCAAGAGGTCTTGTTCCCGTTTGGATTTGGCCTGAGCTACACCCGCTTTGAGTACAGCAACCTCAAACTATCGCGGACGAAGATCACCGACCAAGACACGCTCACGGTGTCGGTGGATGTCCGCAATAGCGGCGGTGTTGCAGGCAAAACGGTGGTACAAGTTTACGTGCGAGATGATGAATCTTCCCTACAGCGCCCGATGAAAGAGTTGCAAGGGTTTGCCAAGACAGTGTTGCTTCAACCAGAGCAAACGCAGACGGTGACCATAACGCTTGCTCCACGCGCCTTCCAAATGTATGACCCTGCATGGGGCGCTTGGCGCACCGAAAGCGGCTCGTTCAGCATTATGGTGGGCGAATCTGTGGCAGACATTCGTCAGCGTGCCAGCATACAGGTGGAATCCACCCAAAAGCCGCCCTGCCTTGTTCACCGCTACAGCACATTGGCGCAGTGGCAACAAGACCCCTATGGCGCACCGGTCATGGAAGCGGTGCTGGACGAATTCCGCAAGAACTTGCCGGGCGCTGAAGATGGCGGTGCGTGGCACGGCATGGAGATGATGCCAGCGGTGGTGTTGTTTGGCTTCTTTGGGGCAGATCACCTGCCCAAACCGCCCGACCAACTGATAGATGACCTTGTGGCACAGGCGCACGCGCTGGCACAAACATAACATGATCTGCCCCCTAACCCCCCGTTGGACAATTACGTTCTGCAAAAACGGATGATTTAACCGTAGGGGCATGATGCATCATGCCCCTACAAATATAATGATGACCCACTGGTGTACCCACTTAACACAATCACCGCGCACGGGTTCGATTTTTCGGCGTTGTGCGGACGAGGCAAGCCTCGTCCCTATAGGTCACAATGGTTTTGTAGGGACGACGCACCGGGGCGTCCGCGTTTTACAGGCAAAAACTAAAAACATCCCGCGGTGAGGTGTAGAAAAATGCCCTCTACCCTGCTGTGATTGTTGTTGAATTTCACCGTTGTTCGATCGCTTGATTTCGGTTATTTTCGTAGTTTAGGCAATGTGCAAAAACATTTTTTTGCATGTAGCTTAAAGGTGCGATAAACTCACAGGTGTTGTTGAGCAAGTAAGTTGACTCAAGAACGCACCAAAGTTGTATTTCTTAACCGCTGAATTACGGAGGATTTTCCATATGACAAAGCGTGTATTGTTGGTCATGTTGGTGGCTGTGATGGTTGCAGCCGCTGCGGTGACGGCTTCCGCGCAGGTGACGGTAGGCCCCATCACCCAGCGCATTCTTGATCGTGGTGAACTGATTTGCGGTGTGAACAGCACCTTGCCGGGCTTCGGCACCGTTAACAGTGCCGGTGAATATTCCGGCTTTGACGTAGATGCTTGCCGTGCGGTCGCTGCCGCCATTCTTGGCGATGCAAACGCAGTTTCTTACCGCCCCTTGACCGGTGCCGAGCGCCCAACCGCTTTGGCTTCTGGCGAAGTGGACATGATTTCGCGCAACTCCACATGGACGTTGAGCCGCGATACCGAGTGGGGCGCAACTTTTTCCCCGACGACCTTCTACGATGGTCAGGGCTTGATGGTCAACGTGGCTGACGGCATCGCCGGCCTTGAAGACCTTGAAGGCGAAACCATTTGTACCAACGCCGGGACGACCACCGAGTTGAACATCTCTGACGCGATGAGCAGCCGTGGCCTAGACTTTGAACTCCAGACCTTCCAAGAATTTGACGGTGCTTTGGCCGCCTTCTACGCTGGCCGTTGCGCGGCAGTAACCACCGACGTCAGCGGGTTGGTGTCTAACAAGGCTGTTTCACCAGACCCGGGCGCTTTGATGATCTTGGATGTCGTGATTTCTAAGGAGCCGCTCGGCCCCTTGGTGCCACAATCTGACCCACAATTTGCAGACATTGTTGCTTGGACGATCTTCGGCATGGTCAACGCTGAAGAAGCCGGCATCACCAGCGAAAACATTGGCGACTTCCTCGCCAGCGAAGACCCGAACGTTCAACGGTTGTTGGGCATCGGTGAAACGCCATCCGGTAGCTACCTCGGCATCCCGAACGACTTCATGGTCGCCGTGATTACGCAGGTCGGCAACTACGGTGAAGTGTTTGAACGCAACCTCGGCGCCGAGACGATCTTCGGCCTTGAGCGCGGTGTGAACGCACTATGGAGCGAAGGTGGCTTGATTTACGCGCCACCGTTCCGTTAGCCAAACGGCGTAATCCGCCGTATATAACTGTGTTATTTAGGGGCGATCCAACGGATCGCCCCTACCCCATACCTATGATTTTCTAAGAGGATATTATGACATCTGGCAGCTATGAACCGAACCGCCCTGTTGCGTTCACATTCTGGCGCGACCCCCGCTTTTGGCGCATTTCTATTCAAGCGGTGGTCTTGATTGCGTTAGTGGGGGCTGGCTGGGTCATTTGGGGGAATATTACTAGCGCGCTACGGGCCAATAATCAAGCGCCAGACTTTGAGTTTTTTCAAAATGATGGCTTGCGGGCGGGCTTTGAACTGGGCGGGGTAGCGAACTACTCGCCAGACGACAGCTACCGCGACGCCTTTTTTGTCGGGCTAGATAATACCTTACAAGTGGTGATTTGGGGCAATATCACCGCCACGATTTTAGGCGTGCTGGTGGGGATTTTCCTGCTGAGTCGAAATTGGCTCATCCGCAATATCGCGCTAGTCTACGTTGAAATTCTACGCAATACCCCATTATTGGTACAACTGTTGATCTGGTACTTTGTTATTTTTGCCGCGTTACCGCGTTCCCAAGAAGCGATTGAACTCCCCGGCGGCAGCATTGATGTGTTATGGCGCTGGGTGATTTATGTGTTGGTCGGCGCGTTCATCGGCGTGAGCTTTTCCAGCAATCGGCGCGGGGTTGCGCCTCAAAATCGGCGGCGGGTGATTGCCGCTGGTTTGGCCGCCGCTTCTGTGATTGAGGTCGGCTTCTGGCTGCTAGAAACTGCGCTCTTGCAGGGCAACATGGGGTTAGCATCGGCGTTGCAGGGAACGCTGCTTTCGCCCGTGGTGTTGGGGCTTGCGCTAGTGAGTGGTCTAGCGTTTTGGGCGGTTGGCCGCTTTTTGGCAGATTCCAACGCCCGCGATTATCTGTTTGGGGTCGTGGTTGGGGTGGGGTTGGGTGTGTTGGCCTTTTACCTGAGTTGGATCCCTGCGGGCTATTTGCTACGCATCGAAGGGGCATTGCTCTCTTTGAGCGCACGCGGGGTGTACCTGCCGCAAATTTTCACGACGCCGCGTTTTGCCACTTGGATGACGTTTGTCGTGTTCGGCGTCATCATTGCGGTTGCACAGGGCATCTATTTGGGAGACATCACCGAACGCAGCGGGCGTCAGTTCCCGCGTGTGGCCTACGGGTTGCTGGCGATCCTTGTGCTAGGGGGCATCGGCTGGTGGGTGGTACAACTGGGTGCGCCGCCCTATACGCCAGAAATCTTGCCCGCCGATGTCACCGTTGAGGTAGACGACCCCACTGTGACACTCAGCCTGAGTGACAGCAAGCGCGTGATTCGAGACCGCAACGGCATTCACATCATCACCGCCGAAGGGCAAGAAATTACACCTTATGAGGCGTTACGCCTGCGCCTGATTGAGCCTCTGCACATTGTCGCGCTGGAGCCGAACGCCTTCACGATCTTCCCTGTGATTCGGGACGATGCCGGACGGCGCTATGTGGCCGGGTCTTGGTTAACGCCAGAGTTCATGGCAATTTTGGTCGGGTCGGTGATCTATGCGTCGGCCTTTATTGCAGAAATCGTCCGCGCAGGGATTTTGGCTGTTCCCAAAGGCCAGCGCGAAGCAGCGCAGGCGTTGGGCTTATCGAACAACGATATGCTGTTGCGCGTCATCTTGCCGCAGGCGTTGCGCGTCATTATCCCGCCGATGACCAACCAATACCTGAACCTGTCTAAGAACTCTAGTTTGGCGATTATTATTTCCTACTTTGATGTGTTTAACGTGATGAACACCATCATCAACCAGACAGGGCAATCTGTTGGGGGGATCGTGCTTATCATGGTGACGTATCTTATCATCAGTTTGGTGATTTCTTTGCTTATGAACATCTTGAACCAGCGCTTTCAGTTGGTCACTCGCTAAAGGAGGCCTTACCCCATTATGGAGAATCGTCCTGAAAAGAACCTCCAAAACCCGAGTGTGATCGTCAATTACGAGGAGCCTGCTCGTAAGGCAGCGCCCGTCACGTTGGTTGGCCCCATCGGCTGGATTTGGAAAAATCTACTCGGTTCACCGTTGGATATTCTGTTAACGGTGCTATCAGCAGTGGTGATCGTCTACGGCACGTCCACGATTGTGACTTGGAGCGTGCAAAAGGCTGATTGGTTAGTGGTTAACCAGAACTTCCGACTATTTATGGCCGGGACGTATCCCGCAGAGATGTTGTGGCGCTTGAACGGCGTCTATGGGCTGTTTGCGCTGGTCATCGGCTTGAGCGTTGCCGCCTACAGCAGCATGGGGCGGCGTACCTTCATTGGCTTGGGGTTGCTGTGTGCCACGTTATTCTTGGTGCCGTTGCTCGTTATGGTGATGTTGCCCACCCCTAGAACCTACTTGGCCGTCGGTGAGGTTGATATTGCCTCTGGGACGGTCACGGAGCGCCCAGTTGAACAAGTTGGGTTTTTGGCGCAGGGGGGGACGCCGCTGGTGATCCGTATTGCCAACAGCATTACCAGCGATGATCGTGCAGCGGCGGGGATTGCTGGCTTTAGCGACCGTGCCAGCGATGCCTACCTGAATGCGGCGATTAATCAACAGCGTGCCGAAACACGGATTGCCGAACTTGAGCGGCGGATTGCTGCCGATGACAGCGGTGCATTGACGCCCCTGACGCGCTCCCAACGCATCAGCCTTGAAGCCGAGCTAGAAACGTTAAAAGCGGGCGATTATACCCCGTTGTACACGCGCTATGCGCTCAACAGCCAAGCGGCCTTTGTGCGGATTCTTGCGCCGACAAGTGGTGAGGTGATTCTGGAAGGCGAAATCACAGCAGAAACGCCGCTGCGCGGAACGCTCCCCGTGACAGGGTGGTATGTGATCGAAAAGACGCTGCCCGAAGCAGATACGCTCACCCTGCTAGAAGTGCGCGGCATTTATCCGTTGATCTCTCGCGAGTTTTCTCGAGTACTTTACGATGAGCGCGGCGAGCCGCTGATTGACGCTACTACTGGACGGACGGAAGAAACCACCATTCAAGAATTCGTCAATGTGGCAAGCAACCTCAATACCTTTGACGCCCGCCCTGAATTGGAAGGCGAGGAGGTTTCGCTCTTACGGCTCACCGACACCAAGTATCGCGGGCAACAACCCGTCACAGACTACTTTACGCTGGCGCTGGCGCCGTTGTTCCGCCTGATAGACTGGCATATCTTGGCCTTTTGCGCGCTATTGGTGATCGGCTATGGCGCGGGTGTTGGTATTAAACAGGTGGCTCCAAAAGTCCCCGGCGGCGGCATTTTGCGCGTAGTAGTGTTGGGCGCGTGGTCGTTGTTCATCTACTTGATGTTTTTTGTAACGATTGGCTTTGACGGCTTAAACGCGCTGGCACTTGGCAACTTGTTGAGCTACGTGGCCTGGATTGGCGCTTTATTCTTCTTGGGTGCCAGCTACTTCACGTTCCCGCGTGGGGTGAGCCGTGGGCTAGGCGCGCTGTTGTTCACGCTTTGGCTGGCGCAGTTGATCTATGTGCGTACGATGTTAGACCGCCCCAATTTGATCCCGATAGAATGGCTGTTGGGGGACTTCACCCTCATGTTGGCGCGGCCAAGTAGCGGTTTACTCACGGAATTGGTGTTATGGGGTGGGACTGGGCTTGCTGCCTTACAGGTGGGTTTGCAAAGTGAAGTGATGCTTGGGGCATCCTCACGGCGGCGCGGCTTCTACGTCAGTGCGGCGCTATGGCTGTTGTGCTTCATCGTGACGCCGTTCATCATCGGCGGCTTAAACGGCGCGCGCACCCTCACCGACTATCAAGCGGCCAATCTGTTGCCTGTGGCGCGCCTGAGCCTGTGGGGTGGGCTGTTGCTGACCTTCATCCTAACGGCGGTAGGGCTGGTGTGTTCCTTCCCGATTGGGGTATTGTTGGCATTAGGCCGCCGCACCAGTTGGACGCGCTACCCGGTGATTAAGGGGCTGTGCATTGCCTTTATTGAACTAATTCGTGGGGTTCCGCTGATATCGGTCTTGTTCATGGCGTCGTTGTTGGTGCCGTTGACGAACCCGGCATTAGCCAGTGTGCCGCAACTGGTGCGGGCGATGGTCGGCGTGACGATCTTTAGCGCCGCCTACCTTGCCGAAAATGTGCGCGGCGGGTTGCAATCCATCCCTAGCGGCCAAGAAGAAGCTGGCAAAGCGCTAGGCTTGAACGACCTCCAAATCACGGGGCAGATTATGCTGCCGCAAGCGTTGCGCGCCGTGATCCCGCCGTTGGTGGGGCAGGCCATCGCGCTGTTCAAAGATACCTCACTGGTGATTATCATCGGCTTGGCCGATATTGTCGGTGTGGGGAACCGTGCGGTTGCTCAATCTGAATTTGTGGGCTTGCGCTTAGAGGCCTATGTGTTTATTGCGCTGATTTACTTCTTCGGTAGCTTCATTATGGCCGCCGTCAGCCGCCAAATTGAAGAAAGCGGCTCTGGCGCGGCGCGGCGTCACTAAGGCGTAACACCCCGGTCATTTCAGCGGCGGACGCCACAGGTGGCGCCCCTACAAACGATTTACGGCGCGTAGGGACGAGGCTTGCTTCGTCCGCCAAATGGTGATTGTTTTAAGCCCCGATGATGGAACAATTGGCAATTTTATGGTTTTGATACACCCATCCCCTTGCAAAAGTAGAACAATCGTACTACACTAGATAGTGTTCACTCTTTACTTGTGAAATCATCCCTGTGCGAAAAATCTGGGTTATTATAGATATAAACCCCTGTGGAAAAGGATAAGTCCCTACAATGGCGAAGCGCAGAACAGTCACCGCAGTCACCTCTACGAATACGCCCGATGAAAATGGCTTGTTTGACGAAAGCCGCATGAAAGCCCTTGAAAGCACCCTCAACGACTTGACCAAGCGTTACGGTGAAGGCACCGTCGTGCGGCTAGGTGATGCCGCCCACATGCAAGTGGATGTGATTTCTACGGGGTCATTGACGACCGATATTGCCTTAGGGGTGGGTGGGCTACCGCGTGGGCGCATTGTCGAAATCTATGGGCCAGAATCCAGCGGTAAGACCACCTTCTGCTTGCATGTGATCCGTGAAGCGCAGTCGCACGGCGGGCTGTGCGCCTTTGTGGACATGGAACACGCGCTAGAGCCGCGTTATGCCAGCAGCATCGGCGTGGACATTGAGCGGCTGTATGTGTCACAACCCGACACAGGCGAGCAAGCGCTAGAGATCACCGAGTCTTTGGTACGCAGTGGCGCGCTGGATGTGATCGTGATTGACAGCGTGGCGGCGTTAGTCCCGCGTGCAGAAATCGAAGGCGAAATGGGCGACTCACACGTTGGCTTGCAAGCCCGTTTGATGAGCCAAGCGCTGCGTAAGCTCACGGGTGCGATTAAGCAAAGCAACGTGATTTTGATCTTCACCAACCAAATCCGCGAAAAGGTCGGTGTGATGTTCGGTTGCTTCAGCTATGATGCGCGGGTGATGTTAGCCGATGGTTCGCTTGAAGCTATTGGTGAAATCGTGAACCAGCAGCGTCCTGTTGAAGTGATGAGCTATAACGAGGCGACAGATTGCTTTGAGCCGAAATCCGTTGTAGGTTGGTTCAAGAACGGTGAAGATGTAGAGAAGTTCAGCCTCACGGATAATGAAATCGCCAAAGCCCAACAGGTATTTTTAACGATTCGTACAGAATATCCCGATGAAACGGGTGCTACCGAATTTACCTGTACCCCCAATCACACCATCTTAACGCCGCTTGGCTATCAGATGGCGCAAGACTTACAACCCGGCGATACGATTATCACCCGCGCGCCGCTGACAATGCCAGAAGGCGTGGTTGCTTATGAAGCCACTGAAGTGGTCATCACTGAGATTTGCCCAGAGATATATATGGGTGAACGGGCTGTGCGCTATAACCTTGAAGTTGCTGATAATCACAACTTCCTTGTAGGGAACGCTATTGTTCACAACTCGCCCGAAACTACCAGCGGTGGCCGTGCGCTCAAGTTCTATGCCAGCATTCGCCTAGACATCCGTAAGGTACTGGCGATCAAGCAGGGCGGCGAAATCATCGGGAGCCGCGTGCATATCAAGGTCAAGAAGAACAAAGTGGCCGCCCCGTTCAAAGAGTCTGAGTTTGACCTGATGTTCTATGAGGGTGGCATCAGCAAAGTCGGTGAAATTGTAGACCTTGCGGCAGAAGCCAACATCATCGAAAAGCGCGGCGCGTTTTACCGCTACAAAGATGAACTGCTTGGGCAAGGCCGCGAGAATACCAAGCAATATTTGGCAGAACACCCTGAAATTTCCCATGCCGTAGAACTCGAAATCCGTGCGTTCTATTCCTCCAATAATCCAATGCCGATCAAGCCGTCACGCGGCGGCAATGATGACGACAGCGGCGGCGGCGACGAGTAAATCAATCACTGCCCTCAAAAAAAGAACGAGGCCAAATCTTGGCCTCGTCTTTAACGCAATAGCTGAATCCGAAATTGCCGTTTTACGCGATTGAGTCTTCGCCTATAAATCTCGTTCAAGCCACCTCCACGATTAGTCTGGCAAGTCAGACAATGAGAATTGAATGTGTTCTGGGTTTTCCCGCACCATCAACACCGCGCAGTTATCAGAGCGTGGGTCGGTGATGTAGTCATACAACACGCCTTTGATGCTGAACCCCTGTTTCAGTTGGGGGGTGAGGGTCGGGTCGGCAATGCTGCCGTCGGCCACTTTGACGACGTAATCTTCTACGCTGAACAAGTGACGGTAACGCTCGTAGCCGGGCATCATCCCGCCGATGATTTCGCCGCGCAAGTTCAAACGGCGCACCACGTTATAGCGGGTGACATAGAGCTTCTTGGCGATCCCACGATTGCGGTAATTGGGATGCACGGCCATATCTACGCCATACAACCATTCGCCGCGTGGTGTGTGGTTGTTCATCCAACCGTTATCAATGATTTCAGCAAAGCTGTGGTTGCCCTCAAAGATATCTGAAGACACACGCAACGACGCTGAAGAACCCACTACACGATCACCCTTAGGGTGGTGAACCACGGCCATGTATTGCCCGTCGTGAAACAGGTCAATGTGATGGATGTAGTTTTCGGCGTCGAATAGCTCATTGGGGGTGAGCGTGGGGTACGCCAGTTTTTGCAATTCGGCCAATTGGTTCACAAAGCGGGGGGTAATCACTCTGATCTCAATTGGGAGCGGGGTGTTTTTTTGTGAAACGGGGAGGTGCATTTGAGATTGGATTGGAGTATGTAAGCTCACATCCATAATAAATCTTTTCAGCCTCACGACTACATGAACAGATACCCTGTAGTGTAGCCCACATCGTCAAATCTTAAAATTAGAATCCTGTTACAACGCTTGCAATTGCTTACGAATTTTCCTTCAGATTTTTAGAGATAGCAGACAAGCGGCAATGATGAGCGCTATCAAGGGCGTTATTACTCATTTAACGCACACCGTAGGGACGCCATCTGTAGTCTTAGGGACGAGGCAGGCCTCGTCCCTACAGGTCATGGTGTGTAGGGGCGACACCTGTGTCGCCCGTGAATCGGTGTTTAACGGCCACTTGCTAACGGTCTACGTGAGGTGATTTACTAATATAAGTTATTTGCGTTTGTCCATATTGTGCGTTGGCGGGGATTTGAGTTGCCACGCCAACCCCGCCACGAACAGCAGCACATGGTCAGCGGCGGCGGCCAATACCTGATTCGCTGCGCCTAAGCCGTCTTGGTAGAGCCTGCCTAAGCGCGTTGGCGGGACGACACCCATGCCAACTTCGTTAGACACCACCAAGAACTGTGTGTTGGGCGTTTCTCCAAAGAGCGTGACCAGCGCACGGGCTTGTTCAGTCAAGGCGTGGTGAACTGCCTCTGCGGTGGCGTTGTCGGGTAAATCCAACAACGTATTCGACGCCAGCAGCGTCATACAGTCCACGACCACGACATCTGCGCGGAACTGCTGGAGGGTGCGCGCCATTGCCTGTGCGGTGTTGCGCGGGGCTTCTAGGGTGTGCCACAAAGCGGGGCGGGTGGCGCGGTGTGCGGCAATCCGTTCGGCCATTTCGTCGTCGAGCGCTTCGGCGGTGGCGACAAACAACACACGCCCGCCATGATCTTTTGCCCATTGTTCAGCGTAACGGCTTTTGCCGCTGCGTGCGCCGCCGAGCAGTAAGGTGAGGGTAGAGGATGTCGTCATAAGGGGTATGGGGTTGTAGGGGCATGGCGCGCCATGCCCCTACAATTCTGTATCTATAACTGCGCGCCGGGTGTAAAGACGTTGGCGGGCAAGTCGAAGCCGTATTCCTTCAACTGGGAGCCGAACTTCGGGCGGAACCCCGTCGCTTGCAGTCTGCCGCCGCCTTCATGGCTGTAGCCCTGCCCGGTGAAGCCTTCGGTCTTGTAGACGAAGATGTCTTGCATCGTGACCTGTTCGCCTTCCATGCCTTGAAGCTCAGTCACTTGGCAGATTTTACGGCTGCCGTCTTTGAGGCGCGATTGCTGCACAATCAGGTGGATGGCGCTGGCGATTTGCGAGCGAATCACAAAAATTGGCAAGTCCATGCCTGCCATCATCACGAGCGTTTCAAGGCGGGCGATGGCGTCTCTGGTGCTGTTGCTGTGAACGGTGGTCAACGAGCCGTCATGACCAGTGTTCATCGCTTGGAGCATGTCTAGCGTTTCGCCGCCGCGACACTCCCCAATCACAAGGCGGTCTGGCCGCATACGCAGCGACCCCTTCACCAAGTCGCGGATTTCCAGTTTGCCCTTATGGTCGTCGCCGCCCAAGCTCTTGGGGATGGGCGGGGCGGTTTCTAGCCGCACCACATGGCGCTGGGCAAGGTTGAGTTCGGCGGCGTCCTCAATGGTCAAAATGCGCTCATCTTGTGGGATGAAGCCGCTCATTACGTTGAGCAAGGTCGTTTTACCAGAGCCAGTGCCGCCGCTGATGATGATGTTCAAGCGGGCGACCACGCAGGCGCGCATAAAGTCCCGCACTGTTGGGGTTAAAGACCCAAACTTGATGAGGTCTTCGTCGTTGAGCCGCTTTTCAGGGAACTTACGGATGGTGACTGTGGTGCCGTTTAAGGCGGAAGGCGCGCTGACAATATGCACGCGGGAGCCGTCTGGTAGGCGGGCGTCCACCATTGGATTTTCGCGGTTGAGCGTCCGCATCAGCGGGCGGACGATGCGTTGTGCCATCCACAGCACATGGTCTTCATCGTCAAAGACAATTTCGGTTTCACCGAGTTTGCCCTTGAATTCACTAAAGACCACATCCCCACCGTTGACCATAATTTCACTGTAGCGGCGGTCACGGATCAGCGGTTCAATGGCGGCAAAGCCCATCAAATCGTTTAAGAGCGTCTCTTTCAAGATTTGATACTCGGTTTCATTTAAGGCGACACTCATCTTGTCCAGCACGGTCTGAAGCCGCTTTTCGATGATTGCCTCTTTGTCCAGTTCGCCGCGCTTCCATGTGTCGGCCTCATCTAGGGTCGCTAACAGTTTTGGGCGCAACTGTTTGCGGAGCTTGATGAGGTGGGCAGGCAAACGTCGTTTTGGAGGGGGGACGTAGCCGGTATCGAGCGCGGCTTCGTCGGTCAAGGGAATTAGGGGAGTCAGGCTATCTTGCACGTTACCCGCAAGGCTCACTGGCTCTTTAGCGCCGGGCTTTTTAGCAAGGGGGGAAGGCGCGGGAGGTTTGGGTTTGGCAGGCGCTGGTGCAGCCGCAGCTTTAGAATCCCCCAGTAGGGCGTCTAGGTCGGAATCTAAGTTGCCGTCGCCACCATCAGGTCGGGTGCTTTTAGGTTTTTTATCACGTTCATTTTGTAGCCGATTGGAAAGGAAGGACATGGCGTATACCCCAGAGCATCTACACTTTGCACTCTAGTGTAGCGGATTTTGGGGGGATTTTGCAATTTATCTGTGGGGGGATTTTATCAACCGTAGGGTTGACATTCTAAACCCGCCTACGGGGATATTTGTAGGGACATGATGCATCATGCCCCTACGGGCGATAACGGTTCTGTAGGGGCGATTCGCCGGATCGCCCCTACGGTGGATGACGATTTCATAGGGGCGCAATCCATTGCGCCCCTACAAACGATAATTTACGCGGTGGGGGTGATCTCGTAGGCGACGCCTTCATAGACCACGATCAGCGCATCCCCAATGGCAAGGTATTCCGCCAGTTCTGGGGATTGGGTGAGCAGGTCAAAGTAAGCGTCAGACAAGAATGCGATCTTTTCGGTGGTCATGGTGTCTGGGTCATAGGTTGTGTCGGTATACACGCCGTCTTGCAGGATAAAGGTCTTGCCCGCTACGGTGATAATCGGCGCTGCTTCTGCCTGTTGTTGGTCGTCACCGCTGAAAAACGCATTGCTTTCTAGTTCGCTGTCGGTGGGTGCTGTAACCGGCGCGCTGCCAAAGCCGCCACGATTACTGCCTGCGGGTGCGGCTGGAACCGCGTTCATGGTGGCAGCAGGGCTAGGGGCGAATACCTGATTTTGTGCTGGCGCATTGGCTGCGCTCAGGTCTGCAAAGGCGTCGGCGGCGTTGACTGCTGCTGCTCCAGATACCGACCCACCCAATGCTTGCGCGTCCCGACGGAGCGATTCTTCGGCGCGGGCGCGCCCCTGTTGGCTGAGGATGTCACTTTCGTCAATCAAGAAGCTGGTGTAAGGTGTGATGATGCCGTAGCGCACCGACAAATTCACCACACTGTTGACCAGTTCTTCATTTTCCCCGTTGAGTTGGATGTTATTGAGCAGTTCCCCAATGCGGCGGGTTGCCCACAGACGGGCGATGAACGGTTCGCCACCTGCCCGTTCGCGGAATTCGTAGCCGTCGTAGGTATAGCTAACGGCTTCCCCGTTGACCTCACCGGCCAGCGTGAGCGTAATATCTTGCGCGTTGTCGCGGTAGCGGCCAACAACGGTTAGTTGTTCCCCGGCGAACAAGTCCGGCAGTTCCCCTGTGGGATACAAGAAATCGGTGCGGACGCCGCCCATATCCAGAGTGAGGTTGGTCAGCACAGGCGCAGCGACCTTGTTATACAGGCTGGCAACTTCTTCTTCGATGTTCTCTGAGGGGCGCACATAGCTAGACGCGCCTCTAAAGTCGCGGGTGATGCTGCCGAGCAAGAGCGTGTCTACATCATCGCCCACGCCGAAGGTGAAAATCCGCACATTTGACGGCGCGCTGGCGCTGATATTGCTCAAGATGCTAGGGGTATCGGTCACGCCTTCGGTGGCAAGCCCGTCGGTCATGAACAAGATCGTCGTGGGGCGTTCGGGGTCGGCCAATTCAACGGCAGTCGTCAGCGCGCCGTTGATGTCTGTACCACCTTCGGCAAACAGGTTATAGACCCAATCCCGCGCTTCCGGGGCGACGCTGGCAGGTTCCAGCCCGTTGCCGAACACGCGCCAACCGGTGCTAAAGGCGATCACGTTAAAGCGGTCTTCTTCGTTGAGGTTGTCCAGCACGTAGGCGGCAGCGTTTTGCGCTTGTTCCCATTTGGTGCCGTCCATGCTGCCAGACTGGTCAAGCACGATAATCACGTCTTTAGGGACGATCTGTTCATCCGGGACGTTGACGGGTGGCTGGACGAGCAGCATAAAGAAGCCGTCTTCGGTGGCGCTTTCGCGGTAGGTCAGCAGGTTAACGCTGATGCGGTCATTGGCGAGGCCGTAGTACAGCACAAAGTCATCGCCTGTAGGGAAGTCGTTCTGCTCAAAGCCCACACGGAAGGCGCTTTCTCCCTCACGAGAGATGGCAACGTTGTGGCTTGGTGAGTAGATATTTGAGATGGCGTCAGCGCTGGTGACGTTAACGCTCAAGCTCATGCTGTTGACCGTGCGACCTTTGGTCGCAGAGTTCGCCATCGGGTAGGTGAGCTTAATTAGGCCGTTGTCTGCCTCAAGGATTTGTGTGTAGCCCAATTCAATGCGGCGCGATTCGCCGGGGGGGATGGGGAAAACGTTGGCCTGTATCGTATTGCGCCCGACGTATTCCAACAGCGCCGGGTCACGGTATTGGCGCACAATCTCATCATAGACGGCGCGCGCTTCATCGGCACGCAAAATGCGCGCTTCAATCGCTTGGCCGTTGATGTACATCACCAAATTGTCTACGGCGGCTTCATCCGGCAACGGGAACAAGAACGTGCCTTCCACAAAGCCCGATCCGTTGTTGGTGAACTGCATATCTACGTTGGTCGTGGCAATCTGATTGTCTACTGTGATCGTGACGCGGTGATGGTCAATGCTCATCCATTCGGGGTTAGTGAACACGCCCCCTATTGGGCGCGGCGGCGGATCAATGATGATGGGCGGCTCGATGATAATCGGCGGCTGGGTCGGGACGGGTTGTTGCTGGAAAACCGTTGGCAAGCCAGCGACTAAAATCATCACCAGCCCCATAATTGCAGGGAATACGCGAAGTGCCTTGAACATGGTGGGGAAATCCTCCTTGAAGCGTTCGGATGTTATCCTTCAAGACGTGTCAGGCAGGTAGATGGTTCCAAACTGCTGATGGGGCGCAGACGTAATCTGCGATATAATCGGGGGCATTATTCAAAAGCCCAAAAATGATAAGCCCTTATGAACCGTAAAGACAATTCTACGCTGACCCTCTCCAACTTCACCTCCTTTTTGCAATCTACATGGTTTTTGCGGGTGACAGGCGCGTTATGGATTGCGCTCGTCAGCCTTTGTATCACCGTTTTTGGCTTGACGGTGTATCTGTTTGCGCGCTATGTCTTTGAAGCCCCGCAGCCGGAACTGTTAGAAGCGCTACAAGCGCTGAAAATCCCGTTGGGGTGGCATTATGGCTACAACGTTGCCGTGTATACCTTAGTGTTCGTGGTATCAGCGGCAGTGGCGGGTGTGTTGTACTGGCAACGGCCTTATGAGCCAATGGTGATTTTAACTGCCGTGTTTTTGTTATGTTTTGGGGCGTATGCCTACCCGCTAGGGTTGTTGGACTACATGAATAGCAACGCGGGCGGGCTGGTTGACGTGTTTCGGGGGTTGCAACTGGTTCCAGCGTTGCTGTCTTGGCCGTTGTTGGGGCTGTTCATCTTTTTGTTCCCCGATGGCCGATTTGTGCCGCGCATCTTTGGCGGGGTATTGGGCGTCTATGGTGTGATCTTTGCCATTGCGTGGGGCATGTTCCCGCAGGTGTTTGCCAATCCACAGGGGATCATGACCGTCATTGTGCCGTTAAGCACATCGGTGATTTTTCTCGGCGGGATTGGGGCGCAGTGGTATCGCTTTCGGCGGGTGTCTGGCGTCGTCCAGCGCCAACAGACCAAGTGGTTTTTATACGGCTTCACGATAGTGGCGCTGTTAGCGGTAGCGATTGTCGCTGGCACGGCTGTGATTCATGCCAACTTGAGCGGGAACGCCCAACGGCTGTTTGCAGTGTGGGATCAAGAGCTTGTGTCTCCGTTGTTGAATGTCGGCTATTTGTGCATCCCGGTTTCGCTGCTGTTTGCGTTGATGCGTTACCGCCTGTGGGATATTGACTGGGTAATTAACCGCTCTTTGGCCTATGCCATTGCCACCGTGCTATTGATCGCTATGGCGGTGGGGACGGTGTTGCTCTTTCGGGCGGCGTTGGCCGGGGCGAACGTTTTTGTAGCAGTCACTTTTTCTGCGCTGCCGCCGATCTTGTTGTTCAACCCCATTCGCCGCCGCACGCAAGCCTTGATTGACCATCAATTGTACGGGTTGCGTTATGACCAACACGATTTAGCACAGGCCAAAAAACCGCTTGCGGTTGTCAATGTCGGCGCGCTCAGTGGGCAAATGTTGGGGGGCTATACGCTGACCGATGTGCTTGGGCGTGGCGGCATGGGGGAGGTGTATTGTGGCGAACGCAGTAAGGATCGTGTGGCGATTAAGGTGTTGGCGGACAACCTTGCGGATAAAGAGGAATATCGCACGCGCTTCCAGCGGGAAGCGGAAACGGGCATGATGCTCCAACACCCCAATATCGCGCAGGTGTACGGCACCGCCCAGCAAGAAGGGGTGATCTACATGACCATGCAGTTGATCGTCGGCCACGACTTACGCCAGCGGCTTGAGCAGCAAGAAGTCCTATCTTTTGAGCAGACGCTCTCCATTTTGCAGGATGTCTCTGCTGCACTGGATTACGCCCACGCACAACGGGTGGTACATCGTGACTTGAAGCCTTCCAACGTGATGTTGACGGGCAGCGGCGCGGTGTTAATGGACTTTGGCGTGGCGAAATTTGACGATGGGCGTACCCGCTTCACGGGCGATGGCATGATCGGCACGATTGACTATATGTCCCCAGAGCAAATTATGGCGTCCGGCACGGTAGACGCCCGCACCGATATTTACGCGCTGGGGGTGATGGCCTACGAGATGTTCACGGGGCGGCCTCCGTTTGAGGGCGGTAGCGGCCAAGTGATGTTTGCCCATTTGCAACAGCCACCGCCTGATGCACGCTTGGTCAACCCCAAAATCACGTATGCGGCGGCACGCGCAATCCAGCGGGCGATGGCAAAGACGCCCGACGAACGCTTTAGCAGCGCAACGGCGTTTGTGGCGGCGCTGATGTAGAAATTCTCTTTTCCCCGTCGGTGTGTAGATTCCCGTTGAACATCGTCTCACGGACGAGGCAAGCGGACGAGGCAAGCGGACGAGGCAAGCGGACGAGGCAAGCGGACGAGGCGAGCCTCGTCCCTACAAGG
>JBMOFU010000020.1:0-24075 GCA_049318725.1 Phototrophicaceae bacterium
TTGCCCTAGAAATCCCGGCCTAAGCCGTTCGCGCCATCAAAAACCTGTAGGGGCGTCCCGCCGGGACGCCCCTTGCCTTAGCCGATCAATTCCTCTGGGCGCAACGCCCACCCTTCGGTAACGCTTTGTTCTACGCCCCCCCAATGAGGGACGCCGCTGTTAGAATCTGGCGCTTGGATGCTATAGGCGGCAACGCCATTTGCCATGCGTACGGCTGTCACAGGATCAGCGCCGTGCAACAGCGCCGTCAACAACCCCGCGTAGCAGGCATCGCCCGCCCCTGTAGTATTGACGACTTCCACCGCAAAGGCTGGGGCGTAGTGTTCACGGTTACACCACTCGTGCGGGCTGATCCCCAACGGTGCTAAGGCGTTCAGGCGGTTCAGGTCTGCGGTGGTACGGATGTACAGCCCTAAATGCCCCAACTTAAAACCGACGATCCCCGCGCCCATTGCCAACAATTCGTCGGCAAACCCGCGCAGATATTCCAGCGTCACATGGGCAAGCGCGGCCTGCCCCCATGCGCGGTATTGCTCACGGTGCAACAACAGCATGATTTCGTCAATGCTTGGCACAAACACATCTACGTAGGGCAACACCTGCCGCAAAATGGAATGCCAGTCTGCGCCCCCGGCGGGGCTGTTCAGGTCGGGATAGACCATATCCATGCTGGTGAGTAAGCCTGCAGCTTTCACTTGTTGGAACAGGCGAAGCAGTTCTGCACCGTCTTGCGCTACGAGCATCGGCAACAGCGGCGGGTAGCCGAGGTGGAAAATCTTCCCGCCTGCCAATGCCCCAACGTCTACATCAGCGGCAGAAAACGTCTCGTTTGTGCCAGTGAAGTGTAAAAAGCTGCGGTCTTGCCCGGCGGGAGAAAGCACAACGGAATATGAGGTGTTCCCCCCTGCCACGCGGCGGATAGTATCCACCAGATGCGGCGCCGTTTGGCGCAACAACGCTAGGATAATATCCCCAGTGATGTCGTCGCCCAAGCTGGCGACCAGCCCCACCGATTCCCCTAAGCGATGAAACACCAAACCACTGTTGGCGACCATGCCCCCAGTGGTGTAGCGTATCGTCCCTACTTCAAACAGCTTGCCCGCTTGCGTCAACGCTTGGGGCGGAACAAGCGGCATCTGTGGGGTAATATCAAGGCACAAATGCCCGGCCACGAAAATATCTGGCATGGCAAACGTCCCTTAATCTAGCACTTCTGGCAATCGTTTGATGTCTGGATCGCGGAATAGGTCGGCTTCATCCACGCTGCGCGTGCTAAATTCAGACACAACTGCGCCTTCAGGCCCACCCTGAAACCAATGCCACGTTTGCGGCATGATCGTGTATTGGTCGCCGGGGCGCAGAATGATCTCGTGCCAAGACAGGTAGGTATCCTTGCGGTTGGCGGGCGGCACACCGATGGGGTTCGGCGTCGGCTCCCCGCCCACATACAGATACACCGTTCCCCACCGACAGCGGAAGGTTTCTTCCTTGCCTTCATAGTTCAATTCAGGGATGGGCGGGTGAAAGTGTTCCGGGCAGGTTTGGCCGGGCATCAACACCAGTTCTTTGCCGCAGCAGCGCTCTGTGTTGATGTACGTGACTAAGGCCAAGCCAGTTTGTTCATACTCGTTCAGGCCAAGATCGGCAATTTCGATATTGGCGCTTTCTTCCGGCGTGAGGACGATCTGCGCCTTTTCAAAGTATTCGCGGGCAATGGCGCGGTAGTGTTCCAGTTGTTGACGGGTTAAAGCCATGATGAACCATTCTCCTTAAAGGGTATATGTGAAAGAAAAAACTTACAGTGATTGCTAGGTTTGCGGGCGAGGCAGGCCTCGCCCCTACAGGTCACAATGGTTTTGTAGGGACGACCCTCTGGGGCGTCCGTCGTCCGTCTTTGTGGCGTTATCATGCCCCTACGGACGGATACCCCACCGTTGTGGACGCCTGCCCCACATGCGACGCCAACGCCGCCGTTAACACGGCATGATGTTGTGCTGCTTCTGTCGGGGTGGCGCAATAGAACGGCTGGCGCATTCCGGCGCGCCCATTGACGTACTCATCACAGAAGGCCGCCCACATCTGCAACAGCGCGTCAGAGAAGCCAAACTCGAAAATCCCGCCCGTGATGGCCGTATAGCGGCTGGCATAGCCTAAACTTTCTTCACGCCACTGTTGCACCCCGCCAGCGGTATATTGTAGCGTGTAGAAAGACTTCGGGTAGCGCGTGGAAAAACGCACACAGCCAGACATCCCAGTGACTTCTAGCACCCATGTATTCGTTTCGCCGGGGGCAATGCGGTAGGTCTTGAGCGTCATCGGGAAGGCGCCGTCCGGGTGAGGTACGTCACACAAGATCACCGCGTTGTCCCACGTATCACAGGCCACTGTCGCGCCCTTGCCATCTGGCCGTGTGGTGACGATGTTGGAAAGCTGTGCCGTCACCCGTTGCGGCAACCAGCCCATCCGTAGCGGCACATGCAGGACGTGCATTCCTAAATCGCCCATGCAGCCATATTCGCCGTTCATACTGGCGATGCGCTTCCAGTTCAGCGGTTTGTTCGGGTTCAGGTCGCTACTGTGAAAGAAGCTGGCCTGCACTTCGATGATCTGCCCACAATGCCCGGCCTGTACAAAGTCAATGGCGGCTTTGACGCCGGGATAGAAGGGGAACTCTGAAGAACAGGCCACCAGCGGCGCAGATTCCGCTTGCACGGCGGCTAAAATTTGCGCGTTGGCAGCGGCATCAATCCCGAACGGCTTTTCACCGAGCAACCCCTTGCCCGCGTGGATGATGTCGGCATATATCGCGGCGTGCAGGTGATGCGGCACGGCACAATATACCGCGTCTACAGCTGGGTTTGCCAACAGCGCTTGATAGTCACTGGTGGTCTGTTGAATGCTGCTAAAGTTGCTGGTGTACCAGTCGAACAGCGCCGGGTTGCTGTCGCAAATCGCTACGATCTCTGGGCGGAAGGGTAGATCGAGCAAGTGCGCCCAGCGTGCGGCGGCGCTGGCGAACTCGCGCCCCATCAAGCCTAAGCCAATGATCCCAAAACGGATAACCTGTTGCGCCATGTCGTTAGGCTCCAATCAAGGCAAGCGCGGCGTCGGGCGTCAAGCCGTCGTGAACCACTGCCATCAATGCGCGGGTCATGCCTGCTGGCTGCGGATGCTGGATCACATTACGGCCATAGACAATGCCCTTCGCGCCCTGTTGCATCAATTCGTGGGTACGTGCCAAAATTTCGGCGTCTGGCACACGCCCGCCGCCACGCACCAACACGGGGATTTCGGCGGCAATTTCGATCACGCGGTGATACTCGCTCACGTCATCGCACGGGTCTGCCTTGATGATGTCTGCCCCCAGTTCAACGGCTTGGCGTACCAGCGGCAAAATCTTGTTGATGTTGCCGTCCACCATATAGCCGCCCTTGCTGCTGTCTTGCATCACCAGCGGCTCGACCATCAGCGGCATTCCGTAACGCTCACACAGCGGCTTCAGGCGGGTGATGTTCTGCACGCACTGCATCCACACGTCCGGCTGGTCGGGGAGCATGAACAAGTTCGCCACCACGCAGGCGGCATCTAGGCGGATGGCCTGTTCTACTGGGTCTTCGATCATGCCGCTATACAACAGGCGCGGGAGCGTGGTGCCGTAGACGTTGGCAATATCAGTACGGAGTACCAAAGACGGTTTAGCCTTGCCGGGGTGATTTTGCAGCAGGCGTGCCATGCCAACGCTCAACTGCACGGCGTCAGGGTTGGCATCCACCAGCGTTGCCACCACCTGCGGCATAGATTCAATGCCGGTTAAAAAAGTGCCTTCGCCAAAAAACCCATGATCTACGGCCACATCAAAACATTTGCCATCCGGCGCAAACAAACGGTTCATTCTTGCGGTGACGCTGCTCATTGTGAAAAGCTCCTTGAAGGTGATTTAGTAAAATGTTGGGCGGCGTTGACCGCTGCCCCTAACAAGCACACATCGCTGCCAAACTGTGCCAAGCGCAACCAGTTCGGCGGGATAAACAACGGATTCAGGATGCGGTCATGCACGGTTTGGCGCACGACATCCAAGAGCAAGTCGCCCAATTGCGTGACGCTCCCGCCCAAAATCACCGCCTGCGGACTCCAGACATGGAACAAGTTCACCAGCCCTAGCCCCAAGTAGGTGCCTGCCAAGCGGACGACCTCCAGCGCGAAGGCATCCCCGGCGACGGCGGCATTGCCCACCGCTGCCCCATCTAGGGTGGGGAGGCCGCGCAGGGCGGTTTCGCCGCTATAGTGGGGTAGGCGTTCGGTTGCCAGCCGCGCAATGCCTGTGCCGGAAGCCAGTTCCTCTAAGCGCCGCACAACGCCCGCTTGATCGGTGAACTGCATATGCCCCGGCTCGGCGGCCAACCCGCTCCAGCCCGTGAACAAACGCCCGTTAAACACAACCCCGCCGCCGATGCCTGTACTCAAGGTGAGGTAAATCAGGGGGTCGGCTTGGCGGCCTGCCCCAAGCGCGTATTCTGCGAGTGCGGCGCAGTTGGCATCATTTTCTAGCGCGACTGAAACGCCGCCAAACGCCGCGCTGATCTGGGCGCCCAACGGCACATGATCCCAGCCGGGCAGCGCGAACGAGTGCATCACGACGCCCGTTCTAGGGTCAAGCGGGCCGGGGGCGGCAATCCCTATAGCGGATGGGGTGATGCCGTCGGGCAAGGCGGTGCGAGCAAGGTCAATCAGGCGGGCAATGATCGCCGTTGCGCCTTGCTCGCTATAGGTCAACGTCGCTACGCGGGTCACTTGCACAAAGTCGCCCGCCTGATATAAGGCGGCGCGCATCTGCGTGCCGCCTAGATCAATGGATAGGATGTGAGCAACGTTTTCGCTCATAGGCCGTTGATCCGTTCATAGAGCGCACGATCTGGCAAAACGGGCGAATCTGGCAGCGCTCCGTCGTGGCGGGTGATGCCGTTGCCCGCTGTGACCAAAATCCCGCTTTCGCGGCGCGACAAGGCTGCATAGGCAGCCTGTGCCAGCCGAACCGCCAAGATACGGTCTTGATGGGACGGCGTTGCACCGCGTTGGGCGTGGCCTAAACGCACATCGCGCACCCGCGTTCCGGTGCGCTCTGGCAATTCATCGGCTAAGGTACGGGCGCCGCGTGCATATTCGTTGATGACCAACAGCCCATAGCCGTCACGGGCAACGGCCTGCTTGAGGCGGTTGGCAAGCGCTTGGTCGTCATAGTCATATTCGGGCAACACCACCGCGTGGGCGTGGGCGGCTTCTGCCACCGCTAAAGCGATGTTCCCATTGCCGCCGCCGAGCGTTTCTAGCAGGAACAAGCGCCCCCCTAGCGCGCTGGCAGTGGACAAAATTCCGTCAATGGCTTGGCAGGCATAGTTACAGGCAGAGTCAAAGCCCAACGACGGCGAGACGCCCGGCACATCGTTGTCTATAGTGGTGGGGATGCCGATAAACGGGATGCCCCACGCCTGTAACAACGGCGGGATGTAGCGCAGGGTGCCGTTGCCGCCAAACACGACAAGGCCATCTACCTGATGATCGGCTAAAACCGCTTGCACCCGTTGGGCGGCGTCGGCTTGATTCAGCACGGCTTCGCGGCTAGAGGGCAACAGGCTACCGCCGCGCCCCATCCATGCGACGAGTTGGGTGTGTGACCAGCGCTGTACCTGCCCTGCCAGCAAGCCGGGGAATCCGCCCACCGCCCCAAGCAGTTCCCCGCCGTTCAACTGGGCAAGCTGCGTCAATACCGCGTTGATGCCGGGCGCATCCCCCCCACTGACGACACACAATAGTTTCATATTTTGCCCCTTAAGTTATTTTTGAAAAAATAGTTGACAAAAACCTCATTGATATATACACTCTGAAATCGATTTCAACAAGTGATTTTCAGTAAATTAAAGAATCCTTTTGTTTATGGCTAGAAAAGTTACGATTCAAGATATTTCTCGTCATGCCAAGACCTCCCCCAGCACCGTCTCACGGGTGTTGACGGGCAACGCTACGGTTAGCCCCGAAAAGCGCGAAGCCGTCGAAAACGCCATCCGTACATTAAACTACCGCCCTAGCCAAATCGCCCGCAGTTTGAAAACCCGCACCTCGTTGACCGTTGGCCTGTTGCTGAACGACATCACCAACCCGTTTTACAGCGCCATCGCACGCGGCGCAGAAGACGAAGCCCAAATGCACGGCTATAGCCTGATGCTGTGCAACACCAACGAAGACCCCGCCCGTGAGCATCACTACCTGCAAGTGTTGCAAGACAAACACATTGACGGGATCATGCTTGGCCCGACGGGGGAAAATGTGGCCTACCTGTATGAGCTTGCCAGCCGTGTGCCGTTGGTACAAATTGACCGCCGTTTGGTTGACCTGCGTGCGCCTAGCGTGACCGTAGACAACCAACAAGCCACCTATGCCGCCACACAACTGCTGATTCAACGCGGCCACCGTCACATTGGCCTGATTACCCTCAACCGCAACGTGACCAGCCTAAACCAACGCTATACCGGCTACTTGCAGGCATTGGATGATGCGGGCTTGCCGCACAACCCCAATTTTGTGCTACGGGTGAAACCGATTTCGCCACAAGAAATCGCCCCGTTGGTGAGCGTATTCTTGGCTGAAAACCCCACACTTACGGCAGTATTGGCGCTCAATAATCCGTTGGGGTTGGGCTTGATCGCAGCGCTACAGGCGGCAGGGATGAAAATCCCACACGATAAAGCCGTGATTGTGTTTGACCACCTAGAGATTTTCGCCTTGATGCAACCTTCCATCAGCAGCATTGACCAACCCGCCTACGCGCTCGGTCAACAGGCGATGAAGTTGCTCTTGGCTTACCTGCAAGCTGAACCACCCGCCGAACCCCAACATATTGTTTTGCCTACACGGTTGATGGTTCGCCAATCCATATGAATGCTTCTACGGGTTTTTTCCCCCCGTTTGATTGAGGCAGAATGTCCGCAAGGGTTTACAAGGAGGTGTATCCAAAAAAGTAGGTGGTGTGTTCCTAAGATTTTTCTCTCAATAGTTTTTTCTAAGGAGTCTATACCGTGTTTCGTAAAACAACGTTGTTTGTAGTGCTTCTCATGATCCTTTCTGCTGTTGGCGGGTCATTCGCCCAAGACGACAGCTACACCATTGCCTTTGTGCCGGGGGTCAACCCAGACCCGTTCTATATCACCATGAGCGTTGGCGTGAACCAAGCCGCCTCTGACTTTGGCGTGACGGTCATCCAACAAGACCCAGAACAATTCAACGTCACTTACTCGGTGCCGATTGTGGAAGCGCTCATTGCACGCGGCGATATTGACGCGCTCGTGACTGCCCCCAACGACAAAGAACAGTCCATCCCTGTGTTGCAAGAAGCCTATGAAGCGGGCATCCCCGTTATCACCGTAGACACCTTCATCGGTGATGGCGACTATGCTAACGGCGAAGTCACCTTCCCGTTGAGCTACATCGGCTCTGACAACGTACAAGGCGGCTATATCGCCTGTTCCGCGCTGGCGGACGCACTGGGCGAAGGCGCCAAGATTTACATCCAGAACGTGCGCCCCGGCATCAGCACCACTGACCAACGCGAAGAAGGCTGCAAGAACGCCGCCGCAGATCGTGGCCTTGAAGTGGTTCGCGTAGACTACAACGAAAACGACGCCAACAACGCTCAACAACAAACCGCTGCTGTGTTGCAAGCCAACCCAGACATCGCCGGGATGTTTGCTACCAACACCTTCGGCGCGTTGGGCGCGGGCGCAGCCATTGAAAACGCTGGCCTGCAAGATTCCGTACAAGTGGCGTTGTTCGACGCCTCTGAAGAAAACATCGGCTATCTGCGCGAAGGCACCGTTTCGATTGTCATTGCACAAAAGCCATCGGATATGGGCTATTTGGGCGTGGCGTTGGCCGTCGCTCACTTGGATGGCTTCCAAAGCACCCCGAAGCGCGTCCCCACTGGCTACGCCGTCTTTACCGCCGACAACGTAGATGACCCAGAAATGGCGCGTTTCATCTACAGCAGCAACACCGCCGAACCCGCCGCCCGCTTTGACCAGAGCTTCATCGTGGGCTTTGTGCCGGGCGTCAACCCAGACCCGTTCTACATCACCATGTCACGCGGGGTCAACGCCGCCGCCAGCCGTTTGGGGCTTCAGGTCATCCAACAAGACCCTGAACAATTCAACGTCACCTTCTCTGTGCCGATTGTGGAAGCGCTCATTGCACGCGGCGACATTAACGCGCTCGTGACCGCCCCCAACGACAAAGAACAGTCCATCCCCGTCTTGCAAGAAGCCGTCGAAGCCGGCATCCCCGTTATCACCGTAGACACCTTCATCGGTGATGGCGACTATGCTAACGGCGAAGTCACCTTCCCGTTGAGCTACATCGGCTCTGACAACGTACAAGGCGGCTATATCGCCTGTTCCGCGCTGGCGGACGCACTGGGCGAAGGCGCCAAGATTTACATCCAGAACGTGCGCCCCGGCATCAGCACCACTGACCAACGCGAAGAAGGCTGCAAGAACGCCGCCGCAGATCGTGGCCTTGAAGTGGTTCGCGTAGACTACAACGAAAACGACGCCAACAACGCTCAACAACAAACGGCTGCTGTGTTGCAAGCCAACCCAGACATCACCGGGATGTTTGCTACCAACACCTTCGGCGCGTTGGGCGCGGGCGCGGCCATCCAGAATGCTGGCTTGGCGGGTGCCGTACAAGTGGCATTGTTTGACGCCTCTGAAGAAAACATCGGCTACCTGCGCGAAGGCACTGTATCTTTGGTCATCGCCCAGAAACCCGCAGACATGGGCTACCTTGGCGTAGTCGCTGCTGCCGCCAACGCACGCGGCGTGACTTCCATGCCTGCCCGTGTTCCCACCGGTTACGCCGTCATCACCATTGATAATGTGGATGACCCCGCTGTAGCACGCTTCATCTATACCGGCAACTAACGTCAAAAGTAGGTGGGATGGTGTTTCACCATCCCACCGCAATTTATTAGCAAATCATGTTATGCATACCACAGCGCATTGTGTAGATTTCCGTTGAAAATCGTCTCACGGACGAGGCAAGCCTCATCCCTACAAAGGTCATAGCGTGTAGGGGCGACACCTGTGTCGCCCGTGAATCGGTGTTTAACAGCCATTTGCTAAGGGGTTGCGTAAGGTGAATTAGTAAATGACGATTTTAGATAGGATGTTCGTTATGGCAGCAACCGCTGTACCTAGCCGTTCCAGCACGATTCGCAGCAATATTTTAGAGGTGTTTGCAGGCAGTTGGGCATATCTTTTCTTGCTGGCAATGGTCGTTTACTTTTCCTTCACTGGGCCGGGCTTTTTTAGCTTTAATAATTTTTCTAACATTTTGGTCACCAGCACGCTTGTGGCGTTGATGGCAATTGGGCAGACCTATGTGGTCATCACCTCTGGGATTGACCTTAGCATTGGCTGGACGGTGGGCTTGGCTTCTGTGGTATGCGCCCGCACCATGCGGGAACTGGTCAACGGCGGCACAGAAATCGGCACAGCGATGATCGCGGGTGTGGTGCTTGGCCTATTGGTGTCGCTCATTCCGGGCGTGATTAATGGCCTGTTGGTGTCTAGGATCAAAGTGCCGCCGTTTATCGCCACGTTGGGCATGTTCGGGATTGTGCGCGGCGCGGCCTTCTTGCTGACCGACGGCCAACAAGTGGTGGGCAACCTGTCTCCAGAACTGCGCGAAGTCTTGCGCTCGATTGGTAACGGCAGCCTCTTGTACTGGATTCCCGAACAAGGGTTTATCTGGTTCGCTCGGCCAGAGAACTTGCCGCCAGAGGTGATCCGCAGGGTTGCCCCGCTACTCCCTTACCCTGTGATTATCACGGCGTTGGTGCTGGTGTTGTTCGGCTTTGTGTTAAGCCGCATGAAGTTTGGGCGGCACACCTACGCCATTGGCGGCAACATGGAATCTGCCACGCGCTCTGGCATTCACGTTCCTAACCACTTGCTGATGATTTATATGCTTTCGGCCTTTACCGCAGGCATTGCCGGGGTCTTGCACACCTTCCGCTTCACCGCAGGCGCACCGCAAGCAGGCGAGGCGGCGCTGTTGCAATCGGTTGCTGCGGTCGTGATTGGGGGAACCAGTTTGTTTGGCGGCGAAGGCACGGTGCGCGGCGCGGTCATCGGCGCACTGATTATCAGCGTGCTGCAAACCGGGCTGGTGATTACCAACGTAGACCCGCTCTGGCAGTTTATTGTGGTCGGCGTGGTGATTATTGTCGCTGTGTTGGTGAATCAGGCCAAAGCCGCGCTAGAAAGGTTACGCATCAATGACTGACATCATTTTACGCTGCGAAGGCATTTCTAAGTTTTTCGGGGGCTTGACGGCGTTACATCAAGTGAACTTTTCCGTCAGTCGGGGGGAAGTCGTTGCCCTATTGGGGGACAACGGCGCGGGCAAAAGCACCCTCATCAAGTGTATTTCTGGCGTTTACCGCCCAGAACAGGGCAGCGTCTTCTTTAATGATGTTGAAATCACTGGGCATACCCCCTCTGATGCGCGTGAACGCGGCATTCAAACGATTTATCAAGACCTTGCCCTTGCTGAAAACTTGGATGTTGGCGCAAATGTCTTTTTAGGCAAAGAGCGCATCAAACGGCTGTGGGGCTTTATCCCCGTGACCGATGACGCCTTTATGCGGAAGGAAGCCGCCCAAGTCTTAGACCGCCTAGACATTCATATTCCGTCGTTGACGCAAAAGCTGGTGAATTTGTCTGGCGGGCAACGCCAAGCGGTTGCCATCGCCCGCGCCATCTATTGGAACGCCCAACTGGTGATTATGGACGAACCCACTGCCGCGCTTGGTGTGCCAGAACAGCGTAAGGTGCTGTCGCTGATTGGCTCTTTGCGCGAACAAGGCGTTCCGGTGATTTTAATCAGCCATACCATGCACGATGTCATGGCGGTGGCCGACCGCATTGTGATTATGCGGCGCGGACAAGTGGCCGCAGACCTCCCGCGTGCAGGCATCACCGAAGAATTGATTGTCAAGCACATGGTCGGCACAGCAGAAGGATAGCCCATGGCATCGCTCGAAATCCTCACGTTTGGCGAGGCGCTGGTAGAGGTCATGCGGACGGAAGTAGACCACCCGCTAGATACACCGAGCCTGTTTGAAGGTCCATACCCTAGCGGCGCCCCGTTCATCTTCACGGTACAGGCGGCACGGCTAGGCGTGCGGGCGGGCTGCATCGGCACGGTGGGGGAAGATGCCTTTGGGCGCTGCCTGTTGAACCAGCTTATCCAAGACGGCGTAGATACCCGCCCGCTGCGGCTGTTGCACGGCTATACCACTGGGGTGGCCTTTGTGGGCTATAAGGGGGATGGCTCCCGCGAGTTTGTCTTTCATATGCGCCATGCCGCCGCCGGACAGTTAGATGCAACACTTGCTGATCCATTGCTGTTTGAGGGGTTGAAGGTGCTGCACATCATGGGGTCAGCGCTGGCGATGCACGCCGATGCCTTAGCATTAGGCCATCGCCTGTTGGCGTTGGCGGCGCAGTTCGGCGTGCCAGTGAGCTTTGACCCCAACCTGCGGCGCGAATTGATCTCGCTAGAGGCGGCACAGGCGGCGTTTGCGCCCTTCTTTGACGCCGCACAGGTCATTTTTGCCACCGAAGAAGAACTGCTTGCCCTTACGGGTTCCGCGCAAGCAGCACAGGGTTCTAAGCGGATTGTGGTCATCCATCAAGGCAAAGACGGCTGTACGGTCTTGGAAGGCAACACGCAAACGCAACTCGCGGCCTATAGCGTGCAAGAGGTAGACCCCACTGGCGCGGGTGACTGCTTTGACGCTGGCTTCTTGGCAGAATGGATTCAAGGGCGGCCTGCGCCACAGGCTGCCCAATTTGCCAATGCGTGCGGCGCGTTGGCCGTCACCGTCCGTGGGCCGATGAGCGGCGCACAATCCCGCGATGTGGTAGAAGCCTTTATGCGTCAACATTCCGCTTTATCCTAATTCAACAACGACAGGACGCCCCTTGATGCGCGCTTGGACATCTGCTCAATCCCTTGCTGCCCACAGCCAAGATTTCCGTCAGTTTTGCGACATGCGCCTCAGCACGCTGGCAAACGGGCAACGGATCATCCATGCCCACAACGCCGCCGGCTTGAACCTGTCGTTTTTGCCAGATCGCGGGCTAGACATCTGGCAGGCACACTATCAGGGCATCCCGCTCACATGGACGAGCGGCGGCTCTCCCCACAAGGCCGATTACGGCCAGTCTTGGTTGGGGCAATTCAACGGGGGGTTGCTCACCACCTGCGGGCTGGCACACGTTGGCGCGGCAGAAGTAGATGACCTCAACGGCGAACGGCGCGACATTCACGGCAATTTTACCCGCTTGAGCGCTCAAGATGTGAACATCACCCTCTATGACGGGATCAATCGGCTAGGCGAACTTGATTGGGTTGGCATTGAACTGCGCGGCACCCTGTATGAGGGGCGCTTGTTCGGCGCCCAATGGAAAATCGAGCGTCACTATCTGCTGTCGTTCGATCAACCCAAGCTGATACTCTGGGATACCGTTATCAACTGTGCTGACCAACCGATGCCGCTGATGCTGCTGTATCATGTGAATTTGGGTTATCCGCTGGTGCGGCAAGGCGCGCAGCTTTATACCCCGCATGAACGGGTTATCCCGCGTGACCCCGCCGCTGAAGTCGGTTTTGAGTCGTGGGGAACCTACGACGCGCCGCTGGCACAGTATCCGGAGCAGGTGTTTTACCATGTATTACGCGCCCAAGACAGCACTACCGAAGTGGTGATGCACCAAGACGACTTTGGCTTATCGCTCAAGTGGGATTGCGCCGCTGCGCCCTACTTTACCCAGTGGAAGAACACCCGTCAGGGGATGTATGTCTGCGGGATTGAGCCGGGCAACTGTATCCCAGAGGGACAAAACGCTGCCCGCCAAGCCCAACGGCTAGAGATGGTCGAAGCGGGTGGCCGCCGCCGCTTTGACTTGTCATTAGAGGTACTCGGCTCGCTAGAAGCCGTCCGTGCCGCCACTGACCGTGTAACGCACTTGGCAGAAACCGGTCAGCGGGCGCTGAACAATCGCCTATCCCCCTAATGCCGATTGCCCTACCGACGGAAATCTTTGTTATAATTGGGGGGATTGTGCCATTTCAGCGCACATACATTATGTTCAGGGGGATACCGTATGCGGCGATTCAAACTGTTGTTGGTCATCACAGGGCTGTTGATGACGGCATTTGTCACATTAACCTTTGCACAAGACTATGAACCAGATTTTTTTGAGCATGATTGCATTTTTGGCGAACTAGACGGAGTGACGTGTGGCACGTTGATCGTGCCGGAAGACCGCAATGACCCCGAAGGCAACACGGTAGAAATCGCAGTGGCGTTCATCGAGGCTGCAGGCGATGCCGCCGCCGAACCGATTATCTACCTAGAAGGCGGCCCCGGTGGTGGGGCGCTCTACGGCGTGGAATACTTCTTTGAATTGCCGATTCACGAAAATCACGACATCATTTTGTTTGACCAACGCGGCACCGGCTTCAGCCTGCCGAGCCTCAACTGCTATGAGTCTGAAGATGGCGAAAGCGAAGACCCGCTTGCAGACTGTTACACCCGCCTAGCAGATGAAGGCGTGAACGTCAGCCGCTACACCAGCCAAGACGCCGCCGACGACATTGCAGATTTAGTCTACGCGCTGGACTACGACCAAGTGAACCTGTATGGCATCTCTTACGGCACGCGCTTGGCGCTAACCGTCGTGCGCGAATACCCCGAAATCGTCCGTTCAGTGGTACTCGATGGTGTGTTCTCGCCAGAGATCAACAGCGAGGAATTAGACGCCCTCAACACTGTAGAAGCCTTCCAGCGCCTGTTTGACGGGTGTGCTGCCGACCCAGACTGTAACGCCGCCTTCCCTGACCTTGAAGCGGACTTCTACGAGATGGTCGAACGCTTCAATGCAGAGCCGCCCGTGTTTGAATATGATGACGGCTATGAAGTCGCTGACATTGAACTGTATGGTGATGATGTGGCTAACGCGCTGTTCCAAACGCTGTATGATGGGACGGCCATCCCCCTGTTGCCTTATGGGATCACCGCGCTGGCCTACGCTGAAACCGAAGAAGAATACTCCGACGCCTATGATATTGTGTCCGGCTGGTGGTCGCTAGAGGCCTACGAAAACGGAGAGATGGCAGAAGTCTATTCGATCTTTGAAGATGCTGAAGGCGTTTTAGACTTTGAGAACTATTATGGAGATGTTAGCGACAGCGAAGGACTCTATGCCAGTGTGGGGTGCGCCGAAGAAATTCCGTTTGAAGACCTTAACGCTGCTCGTGACTACGCCGACCTTGCCGACCCTGCCATTCAAGATTGGCTCATTGTCAACGTAGAAAGCGCCTTTGGAGACTGCGACGTGTGGCAGGTCGAAGCCAGTGACCCCGTTGAAAGCGAATTGGTAGAAGGCGACTTGCCCGTGTTGTTGCTCTCTGGCGCCTATGACCCGATTACGCCCGTCAGCTTTGGAGACAGCGCACTGGCAGGCTTGCCGAACGGCATCCATGTGATTTTGCCCAATGGCGGGCATGGGGACAGCTACTCCCCCGGCTGTGCCGCTGACCTCACCGCAGCATTTTTCGACGCGCCCGATGAGGAACTTGACACATCCTGTGTGGATGATTTAAGCATAGAATGGTACACCGACTTCTAAAAGGGAAGTCGCGTTGCATACCCGATGATTCAACGTAGGGGCGACCCGGCGGGTCGCCCCTACAGCACCGTTCTGGCGGGTAGGGGCATGATACATTATGCCCCATAGGTACCAAGATAAGGATTTGGGGGCATCGTTTTTTTGCCCATAAAACGCGGACGCCAAAGGTGTCGTCCCTACACAATCGTTGTGACTTGTCTTGTCCGTCGTCTGTGATGTACAAACACATAAAATCCATTGGTTTTCATCCCGTGTGTATTGCTGAAAGAGGCTCTGTGATGTTGATGTTAAAGCGTTTTGCTTTGGTTTTAGTCGTTTTGGTGGGGTATAGCTTGGGCGTGATGCCTGCCGCCGCGCAAGCCACCGACGTTTGTAGCAGGCTTGCCCTACCCCTCACGGTAGATGTTGCCCCCGGCATGGACGAAACCCAAGTTAGTCTGCGCGTCTATGGCCGTAGTGCCTTGACCTTATTCCTTGCCGCAGATTACGCCAACGCACTGGCAATCACCGACACCATGTTGGCGCTCCAGCCAGCAGACGCCGACGCCTACCTCTATCGCGGGTGCATCTTGCGCGCACAAGGCGACCTCACCAACGGCAATTTGGCCTTACAACGCTACACAGAGCTAGGGCAGAACCCGCGTTTGGTTTTGGCCGCCGCCAACACCATCAACCTGCAAATAGACATTACCGCCCTGATTGACCAAACCACAACCGTGTTGCCAGAACAACTCACCAGCGACCTGCAATCCCCCCTGCCATCATCGCCGAACTTGAAGCCGCCGCCGCCATTCCAACGGGGATGGAATTGGCCTTCACCGAACCGAGCGCCAATTACGCCGAAAGTGGGGTGGGCTTCAGCAACTACGCGCTAGAAAACACCAGCGGCAATATTGTGTTTGGCGGCACGTTGACCTTTGCCCCTGCGGGGGAAACCCAAGACCTTGAACTGTGTGGGATCATGGGGCGCGCCACCGTAGACACTGGGGTGATTGAGCAGGGCGGGCAAGGGCTGGCCTTTACCCGTGTGCCGCTGTTCGTCAACGTGGGCATCAGCAACGTGGGCGATGTCTTCATGATTGACACCTACGGCGAAGGCGAAGACCAAAGCGAGATTGTGACCATTCAGCCGCCAGATGTAGACCTCAGCGCGCCCGTCAACCTGATTGCGGTCATCTACCGTGACTTGGGGAGCCTTTACCTCAACGGCGCACTGATTATCGAAAACACCCCCATTCAAGCACCTGCGGGGGCGTTCTCGTTTGTCGTCAGCAGTTCCAACAACAATACCCGTTGCAGCATCAGCAACTTCTGGGGGTATGCGCTGCCCGTGACCGAGTAGCGCTGCATTGCGCCCCCTCATCACTGAGGTACTCATTACTGCCCTTACTGCGGTACAATAGGCGTCACAAGACGAGGGATAAGACAGCGATCATGAGCGCCCACTACTATATTGGCGTGGATGGCGGCGGCAGTACCTTGCGCGTGGTGCTGGTGAATGACGCCTTACAGGTGATCGCCAGTGTGCGGCGCGGTAGCGCCAACCCCAACCTGATTGGGCGCGGGCAGGCGGCCACCTTAATTCAAGATGCAGTGAAAGAGTGTTTAAGCGCCGCTCGCGTGGACGTTCACGCCGCCGCCATTGGCGTAGCAGGGGCGCAGGCCGCCTATGCTGCGGACTGGCTGCTAGAAACGCTTCAGCCCGTGCTGCCGAAAACGCATATCTTCCCGTCCTCAGACTACGAAATTGCCCTCACAGGTGCGATGGGCGCACGCGAGGGGATTTTGCTCTTGGCCGGCATGGGGAGCGTGGCCTATGGGGTGAATCCAGCGGGCGAAGCCTTACAGATCGGTGGATGGGGCTACCTGTTGGGTGATGAAGGCGGCGGATTTGCCATCGGCAGGGCGGCGCTACAAGAGGTCACCACCGCCTATGATCTGGGGCGGGATAGCACGCTTTGGCCGCCGATTCAGCAGCAATTGGGGCTAAAAGTCGTGCGGGACATTGCCAGCCTATACCAATCTTGGAACACCGTCAGCCAAGTGGCGGGCATTGCGCCCATCGTCTTACGGCTGGCCGAAGTCGGTGATGAGGACGCCAACGAGATCGTTGCCGAAGCCGCCAACGCGCTGGTGGCTTTGGTGCGCCTGTTGAGCCTGCGCCTACAAATACCAGTAGATCAAATTACCTTTGCAGGTAGCTTGCTCACCTATGAAAACGCCCTGCGGCGGATGGTGTGTATGTGGCTAGGGAACATCACCCCCGTGGCGCCACGCCATGACCCGGTGATCGGCGCGGCGCTGTTGGCAAAGTTACATTTTCCGTAGGGCATAAACGCGCTACGGCCATTATTTTTTGACCTTTAGGGAGATTTTTTTGCAATGAGCCTACGCCTTTACATTGACAGCGCAGACATCAACGACTGGGAAGCATGGCTCCCTAGCGGCATGTTCTATGGGGTGACGACCAACCCCAAATTGCTGGAGCGTGCCAACTTGCCCTGTACGTTGCCGCAGCTAGAAGCGCTTGCCAAGCACGCGCTGACGCTCGGCGTGACCGAAATCCATATGCAGACCTTTGGGGAAAGCGCCGAAGCGATGATCCGCAACGGGGAAGCCATTGCCCAGCTGGGGCCAAAGGTACTGGTCAAAGTGCCGATCACCCGCGAAGGGGCATTTGCCGCCAGCAAGCTGATTGCACAGGGGATTCCCGTTACGGTGACTGCCGTCTATGCCACCCATCAAGTGGCAACGGCCATGGCGCTTGGGGCGCACTACGCCGCGCCGTACTTAGGCCGTATGGACGAAAACGGGCGCGACGGTCACGCGGCGGTGATCGCCATGCAACGGATGATTACTGCGTTGGGTGATGAGATGCGCTTGTTGGTGGCCTCTTTGCGTCACATCAGCGACATTCCCGCCTTGATGCAGCACGGCGTCAATACCTTCACGCTGGCGCCGTCCCTGTTGCCGCGCATGTTTGACGACCCCGCCACCGAAGCCGCCGCCGCCGAATTTGAGCGCGCCGCACGCGGGGAACGATAAAGCGATAAAGCGCAATTGTTATTTTTGTAGGGGCATGGCGCGCCATGCCCTATGCCTGTAAAAACAGGGTTTTCATCTTTCCGAACGGGATCGCTATTGTCCGTTTTACCCCTATCCCCGACCCTTTCCCCCGTCGGGAGAAAGGGAGAAGGGCAGTTCACGACGGTGAAAAGTCCCTCTCCCTTTTTGGGGGGAGGGATTTAGGGAGGGGTTATGCAAGGCTGAGAACTTACTTTTGACAGCTGTGGGGCATGGCGCGCCCTGCCCTATTCCCCCATGTTTGTGCAATATCCCACAATGCGCTACACTAGCCGCCAAAGATTTTTTGCTCACTACACCCATTTGGAGGTTGTTCATGCTGCACCGAATTGCCTTGTACCCGGCCTCGCTTGACCCCATCCACTACGGCCACATAGACGTTGCAACGCGGGCGGCAAAGCTGTTTGATGAACTGATTGTGGCGGTTTATGATACGCCCAAGAAGAAATTATTGTTTTCCCCAGAGCAGCGCGTGGCGTTGGCAGAAGAAGCCTTCAAGGGCTATTCTAACATTCGAGTTGCGCTCTATTCAGGATTGACCGTAAAATATGCGGAACAAGTTGGTGCGATGGCCTTAGTGCGAGGCTTGCGTGTGTTTTCTGACTTTGAGTTAGAGTTCCGCATGGGCATTGCCAACAAACAGCTTGCCCCTGCCATTGAAACGGTTGCGATTATGTCTGACTTGCGCCACATCCACATCAGTTCGACGACGGTGCGCGAAGTGGCCGAATTGGGCGGTAATGTCAGTGAGATGGTTCCGCGCCATGTGCAAGACGCCCTAGAGCGGCGCTTTGCCGAACTGAAGGGGAACCTAAGCAGCCCGAATTACACCGTCAGCATTGTGGACTGACGTTTTGTTGATGGGAAAGGATGACGGATTATGGATATTCAGCACCTTGTAGACCGCCTAGAAGACTTGATTGACGAAGGCCGCCACATGCCCATGAGCAAGTACACGCTCATTGATGAGGAACGCGCCCTAGAGATCATTGACCAAATGCGGATTTCGATCCCTGAGGAGATTGAAAAGGCCGCGCGGATTTTGGCGCAGCGCGACCGTGTACTGTCTCAGGCGCACGAAGAAGCCGCCCGCATTGAGCAGCAAGCACGCGAAAAGAGCGAGCAGTTCATCGCCAATAACGAACAGGTGTTGAACGCTCAAAACCGTGCCGCTAACGTGTTGGCGCAGGCCGAACAAGACGCCGAAGCCATCCGCGATGAAGCCGACGATTACGCCCTCAAGGTGTTCGGTGCGCTGCGGCAAAAACTAGGCAAGTGGGCGGGCGACGTAGACGCGGCCATTGCCGTGATGCGCGACACCGAGCCGCAGCCGGGCGAACTGACCCAATTTGCGCCGCCGCCGATGAGCCAAAACAATCAAACCGTCAGTGTGCCGGTAGAAGCCCACCCAACGAACACCCGCCGCCAAAAGTAGGGGCATGACATGCCCTTACGGGTGATAACGGTTCTGTAGGGGCGTAGCGCGCTACGCCCCTACAGGTGAAATCTATGGGGGTGATTTGTCATGCGCCTGATTTACATCGCGCTTGGCTGGACGCTTGGCATCGTTTGGGCGGTCAATAGCGGCTCACGCACGCCGCTCGGTTGGGGACTGTTGGCCGTGTTTTCGCTAGTCGTGCTGTGGCTGTGGTGGCCGACGCGCTGGCGGAATGTGGCATTGGGCATCAGCGCCTTGTTGCTCGGCGGCGCACGCGCAGGATACATCCCCATCAGTAGCGACATTGCCAACTATAACGCGCTTGGCGGACTAACGATTCACGGGCAGGTCATCGGCGCGCCCGACCGCCGCGATACCGCCACCCTGCTACAGGTACAAGCCCACAGCATTACCCGCATCGGTCAGACCATCCCCACCAGCGGGATTGTGTTGGTCTATGCGCCGCCTTCCGCCACCATCCACTATGGCGACACCCTCAATGCCACTGGCGTGTTAGAAATCCCCGGCGTGTACGACAGCTTCAGCTATGCAGACTACCTTGCACGGGCAGGCATCTTCAGCATTATGCGGAACGCCGCCGTAGAGGTGACCGCAACCGACGGCGGTAACCCCGCCTATGCGTGGCTGTTGCAGCAAAAAGACCGCGCTGCCACACGGATCAACCGCGCATTGCCCGAACCGCAAGCGGGCTTGCTGGTGGGGATTCTGTTAGGCGACGCACGCGGCCTAAGCCCCCAACTCCAAGCGGATTTTGCCGCAACGGGTGCGGCGCACATTGTTGCCATCAGCGGCTTTAACATGGTGATCTTGGCGGCGACGGTGTTGCGCGTGCTAGAAGCGGCGCGGGTGCCGCGCCGTGTGGCGGGGGCGGTTGCGCTGGTCGTGATCGGCGTGTATACGTTGCTGGTGGGCGCGGGGGCGTCTGTGGTGCGGGCGGCGTTGATGAGCGCGGTCTTGATCGTTGGACAGTCGCTAGGGCGCAAGGGCTTCATCATGGCGACGTTGGCCTTTACCGCGTTGGTGATGAGCGCCGTAAATCCGTTGGTGCTGTGGGATGTTGGCTTTCAGTTGAGCTTCTTTGCCACCTTTGGCTTGGTGACGTTTGCCGACCCGCTCACCCGTGCGCTAGACCGTGCGCTCAATCTTGGCTTGCCACGCGAATGGGTGACGCGCCTAAAGCCGTTGATCGCGGAACCGATTGTCGTTTCAATTGCCGCGTTAATCCCCACGTTGCCGTTGACGGCGCTCTACTTTCAGCGCGTGTCGCTGGTACAGTTGGCGGTCAACTTGCTGGTCGTCCCCATTCAATCGGCGGTATTATTGCTCGGTGTGGCGGCAACGTTGTTGGGGGAATGGCTGTTCCCGTTGGCGCAACTGCTCTACTGGGGCGATTTAGTCTTATTGGGCTGGACGGTGGCCGTTGTTCGTCGCTTTGCCAGCCTGCCGTTTGCCGATGTTGAATTTTTTGCGGCCTCAAGCGCCGTATGGGGGGCGCTGGCAATCATGGTCACTGGATCGGTGTTACGGGCGGCACGCCCCCGTTGGGCAGAACGCGGCGCGCAATGGGTACAGTCGCGGGCGGTGTTTGTGATGGTCATCAGCGCGGGGGTGCTGCTGACGGCGCTCTGCTTGATCTTGTGGCGCGCCCGTCCCGACGGGAACTTACACGTTCATCTGCTGGATGTCGGCCACAGCAACGGCGTCTTGATCGTGACGCCACGCGGCGCACAACTCTTGGTAGACGGCGGGCGCTATCCGTCGCGCTTGTTGACGCATTTGGGCGAACGGATGCCGTTCCATGACCGCACGCTAGAGGCGGTGATCCTCACGCAGCCGGACGAAAACCTGTATGGCGCGTTGCCCGCCGTCTTGCGGCGTTATGATGCAGGCGTCGTGATCCATAACGGACAGCCGAACCTTGCCCCGGCCTATGACGAATTATTGACGCTGGCGGCGGCTTTCCCGCAGGTCGAAGCGCGTGCAGGCACAACGATCACGTTAAGCGATGGCGTCACGCTGGACGTACTCGCCCCAGCACAACGCCCTGCCCTAGACGTTGCCCCCGATGACGGCGCGCTAGTGTTGCGCGTGAGCTATGGTGACGTGTCCTTCTTGTTGACGGGGGAATTGAGCGCAACCGGGCAAGCGGCACTGTTAGCAAGTGAGCAGTGGCCGCTGGCGGATGTGTTCCAATTGCCGCTACACGGGCGGGCGCGCCAACTGGACGGCGAATTTTTAGCCGCGACGCAGCCGCAAGCGGTCGTGATCCAAAGTGACCGCGCTAACCGACTCGGCGACCCTGACGGCGATGTACTGACGCAATTGGGCGATCTGCCACTATTCCGCACCGATACGCAAGGCAGTTTGCACTTGTGGACGGATGGGATAACGCTCTGGGCTGACGGATGAAACGCCCGCAGATATTTGTAGGGGCATAATTCCCCTAGCGGCGATAACGGCTCTGTAGGGGCGCAATGTATTGCGCTCTATGTATACCCACTTAACGGGATCACAGCGCACGGATTCGATTTTTCGGCGTCTTACGGACGTGACAGGTCACGTTCCTACAGGTCACAACGGTTGTGTAGGGACGACCCTCCGGGGCGTCCGCGTTTTACAGGCAAAAACGATGCCTCCAAACCTTTAAGTGGGTACACAGGGAGCAAGACATCTTTTGCCCCTACACATCCCACCGCCGATTTGTACGGTTAGCCCATCGCGCCCGCCAGCGTTGGCACGAAACCAACCAATCTGGGTATGGCTTTGGTCAAAATGACTAAACTCGCCGCAATTTTAGTGATTTCTCACAGGGCATGGGCGGGTTTTTTCAGTGCTTTACGCCACGCCCCCTAACAACCTTCCGTTTATATAATCCTCTACAGTTCTTAAAAAGCAATTGCGCCCCACTTCAAGAGGAGAGACGATGAACGAATTTTCAGTACCAGAGAATGCAAAGGCTTCTCCAGCCGCATTCTTGGCATGGTGTCAGGAAAACGACGTAGAAGAAATTGATGTGCGCTTTGTAGACATCCGTGGCGTGATTCAACACTTTTCTATGCCGCTGGACATGGTAGACGAAGGCTCGTTTGAGGACGGCTTTGGCTTTGACGGCTCCAGCATTCAGGGCTTTCAGGCGATTAATGAATCTGACATGATCTTGATGGCTGACCTTTCCACAGCCTTCATTGACCCGTTCTACGCCAGCAAGACCGCAGCCTTCTTCTGCTTCGTATACGACCCGATCAGCCGCCAACCCTATGGCCGCGACCCGCGCGCCGTTCCAGCCCGTGCGCTGGCTTACCTGCAAAGCACTGGCCTTGCCGATATGTGCTACTTCGGCCCAGAAGCTGAATTCTTCCTGTTTACCGAAATGAAGTTCAAAGTCGGCCAGAACATCAGCTACTACGAAGTAGATTCCCACGAAGCCTTCTGGAACACAGACAAAGGCGGCAACCTCGGCTACATGAACCGCGTGAAGGAAGGCTACTTCCCCGCCCCGCCGAGCGACCAACTGCAAGACGTGCGCGCCGACATGACCCGTACCCTGCGTAGCATTGGCATTCCGGTTGAAGTCCATCACCACGAAGTTGCCGCTGCCGGCCAGTGCGAAATTGACCTGCGCTTCTCGCCCATCACCAAGATGGCCGACATCCTCACCAACTACAAGTACATCATCAAGAACGTTGCCGTCAAGAACGGCCTTGTGGCGACCTTCATGCCCAAGCCCATCTTCGGGGACAACGGTTCAGGGATGCACTGCCATCAATCCTTGTGGAGCGGCGGCAAGCCCCTGTTTGCAGGTGACGGCTATGCTGGCCTGAGCGAAATGGCAATCTACTACATCGGCGGGATTTTGAAGCACGCCCCTTCGATTTTGGCCTTCGCTGCCCCCACCACCAACAGCTACCGCCGTTTGGTTCCGGGCTATGAAGCACCTGTCAACCTTGCTTACTCCAACCGTAACCGCTCGGCTGCGGTTCGCATCCCGATGTACAGCAACAGCCCGAAGGCCAAGCGGATTGAATTCCGTGCGCCAGACCCACTTGCTAACCCCTACTTCGCCTTCCCGGCGATGTTGTTGGCTGGCCTAGATGGGATCATCAACAAGATTCACCCCGGCGACCCGGTGAGCGTTGACCTGTATGAAGGTCACGTCAAGACCCCCACCGTTCCCGGCAGCCTACGCGGTTCGGTAGAAGCACTCATGGCCGACCACGAATACCTGCTCAAGGGTGATGTCTTTAGCCAAGACCTGTTAGACAGCTACATTGAGTACAAACTCAAGGAATCTGACAAGGTTTCGCAGTACCCACACCCCGTAGAGTTCCAACTTTACGCTGACCTTTAGCTAACTTCCGCTTTCCTCCTTGATCTGTGTTGCGTGTGGGGGTGGGGTTAGGGCAACCTGACCTTACCCCGCAAAGAGCGCTTACCCGTAAGGGTAGGCGCTTTTTGTGTTTTACCATTGCCAATCATGCGGATGCACTTTTGGCAGCTAGGGAACTATAGTATTGTAAACGTTCAATGGATCATTTGCATTTTGTGTACCTATCGGGTATTTTATCCTTGTCCATGTGCGCTCGTCAAAGCATTGCGGCGGTGTAACGGACTGGCACCTTAACAGCGCAGGACTTTCGCTTCAGATATTCACAAGAGGTCATAAAAGGTCTTTTTTCTGTTATTTGACACCTTATGACCCTTTATAAGCACACCGAGCGAAAGTCCTGCAGCGGAATATACGCGGTTGCTCCTCAAACCCGCGAGGAGCGTAAAATATTCAGC